>JAABSF010000331.1 GCA_011390535.1 Deltaproteobacteria bacterium
AGAAGATGGATGAAGTTGGATTTTGGGCCGTAGAGATGTGGGGCGGGGCCACCTTTGACACTATGCACCGTTTTATAAACGAAGACCCATGGGAGCGGATCCGCACTTTGAAAAAATACATGAAGAAGACGCCTTTTTCCATGTTGCTTCGTGGACAAAATTTGGTGGGCTATCGGAACTATCCTGATGATGTTGTACGGGCTTTTGTAAACCAAGCCGCCGAAGACGGGATCGATGTATTTCGCACCTTCGACGCACTCAACGATTACCGCAACTTTGAGACAGTGGTACCGGTCATAAAAGAATGCAAAAAGCATTTTCAGGGCTCTATCTGTTACTCCCTGACCGAACCAAGGATGGGCGGAGAGGTCTATACTCTTGATTACTACATAGAGAAAGCAAAGGCGCTGGTTGAGATGGGGGCGGACTCGATATGCATAAAAGATATGGCAGGGCTCATAGCTCCATATGATGCGTTTGAGCTTGTGAGTGCTCTCAAAAATACGGTGAACATACCGATCCATCTTCACAGCCACTTCACCTCGGGCATGGCTCAACTGTCTCAACTTAAAGCTGTTGAAGCCGGAGTGGACATAGTAGATACATGTTTGGCTCCTTATGCGTTCAGAACATCTCATCCCGCAATCGAACCCCTTGTAATGACACTCCTTGGTACTGATCGTGACACCGGGTTCGATATAAATCTTTTAGCCGAAATAGACAACTTCCTGGAGAAAAATGTCATCCCCAAATACAAACACCTGTTGGACGACACCAAGGTTTCGGTTATCGACATTAACGTCCTGCTCCACCAGACACCCGGCGGCATGCTGTCCAATTTGGTCAACCAACTCAGAGAAATGAAAGCCCTGGATCGGCTTGACGAGGTGTTCGAGATGCTCCCCAAGGTTCGAAAAGATCTCGGACAGGTCCCTCTTGTGACCCCTACAAGTCAAATTGTCGGCATTCAAACCGTAAACAATGTATTGTTCGACGAAGAACCGGGGCAATACAAAATGTTTACCGATCAAGTGAAAGACCTCTGCTTTGGGCTCTATGGTCGAACCACCGTCCCCATCAATGGGGAAGTTCAAAAGAAAGCCCTCAAGAACTATCCGCGAGGCGATAAGCCAATCACCGTCAGGCCCGGTGAAGTGCTGGAGCCTGAGCTGGAGAAGGTAAAAAACGACACTCAAGGGCTCGCCAAAAACATGGAAGATGTGCTTATTTGCGCGCTCTATCCTCTCACGGGAAAACGTTTTCTCAGGTGGAAATATGGTCTGGAAGAACCTTTGCCCGAAACCAAAGGCAAGACTCTCGAAGAGGCAAAGAGGGAAGAGGAATGCGTGGCCAAAGCAAGGGCGGGCTTGATGGTTGACAAACCAGGCACAGGAGACATCCCCCAAAAAGGAGAAGGTGTACGTTCATTTAATGTTTTTGTGGGAGGTGAGTATTTCAAGGTTGAGATTGAAGAAGAAGGCGGCGCCCCTGTTATTCATCGGAGAAGGCGGTTTTCTCCCAGTCCATCCACAACAACCAAAGCTGCACACGGAGACAGTTCAAAAACAAGCAGCTCGGCACCTGAGGAGAAATCCTTGGAAAAGAAAAATATCACAATCGCTGAGGGTTCGATTGTGGCTCCCATGCCGGGAATGGTGGTAAACGTGGAGAAATCCGAAGGAGAAAAAGTCGAGTTAGGTGACACAGTAGTAGTCCTGGAGGCCATGAAGATGCAAAACGCTCTCCCCTCCCCCAAAACGGGAATAGTTAAAACAGTTCATGTCGCCGCGGGAGATTCCGTAGACAAAGACGATGTTTTACTGACGGTTGAATAGTCCCCACTTTCGGCATCTTCAGGTTCTCGTCAGCAAAGTCGTGTTTGTATTCCGCCTTGTGTATGGGCTTTGACATAGTATTTGCCCACTGTCCACGTGTTTAAGACGGCAGATGTAAAACGGAGTCATCTCATGTACACGCCCACTGGACCTCATACCCACGAAACAGTGGTTAAAAAAAGCCGCTTCATCGCCACCGTGGTTCCTGTGTCCACAGTAGAACAAGCTCTGTCCAGTCTGAAAATTTTCAGCCGACAAGATGCAACACATAACTGTTGGGCCTACAGAATTGGAGAGGCCTATCGTTTCTCAGATGATGGCGAACCCGGGGGCACTGCGGGACATCCCATAATGAACGCAATCGACGGACAGGAGATGGACAACGTTTTGGTGGTGGTTACACGTTATTTCGGCGGAATAAAGCTGGGAACCGGAGGGCTCGTGAGGGCATATGGTTCCACCGCAGCCCAGTGCCTTAGAACCGCTCCAAAGGAGTCTGTTAAAGACATGCTCCAAGTCAGCGTAACGATCCCCTTCGACGCGGTTGGGGCATTTTACGTTATCTTGGAGAAACTTGAGGCGGAGAAGTTGGATGAAAAGTACACCGCTGAAGGCGTCACTATAAATATTTCTCTCGAAAAAAACAAAAAAGAAGAGCTCTCATCAGCTATTGCCGACGCCACCCATGGTGCGGGAATAGTCCATTGAAACAGAAAGGAAGCACGACCAATTATAACATCGGATTCAGTTTGTTTTTTGCTCGTTAGATCATGCTCGTTCGATCATACCGCCCATATGAGCGGATAAAACACTGCATACACCGAGAGAATCAAAAACCCGACCAACAAAAATCCCATGGCGCCTTCCAGCCCAATGGCCCTCTCACGAAGCATCCCGGCAACAACCTTGCCTTTGCCGCTCATAACACCCAAATAAATCAAAAACCCTACCGCCACCGGCATCAGGGATTCCAAGAGCATTCGGAGTTGAAAAACATCCGGAAGCATGATCCCATCTCCGCCGCTTGCAGTATGAAGAATCGATATACCCGCGGGTGAACCCACAACACCCGACGCACCGATCAATGAAGCGATATGTCCACCGAAAAACCCCGGCATTATACCGGTAATCAAACATGCGGCGGCCAGAAGCCAGATAGCCGCATATTGGAGTTTAGGACACTTGGTACCCTTAGGCGGCTTTTCCGGTTGTTTTAGAACATCAGATATCGGCTCTTCAGCACCCATCGGACCATGTGAGCTTTCATTTTTTGCTCTCGAACCTATAAACACCTGGGCTAGCTTCAAGAAAGATGCCACGGTCCCTGCACCGGTAAACCAAATTAAAGGATAAACCCAATGCCGGCTTAACGAATAGGAGATGAGAGCCTTGCTGACATAACCGTTGAAAGGAAACACACCGGCGATAGACAAAGCACCCACCGCAAAAGGGATTGCAACAAGAGGCAACTCGCGACCGTGGCCTCTGAGTTTGAAGACATCGCGTTTCCCGGAATAAACAATAACCATTCCCACAGACAGAAATAGGAGGCTTTTAAAGAGCGCGTGATTCACCACGTGATAAAATGAAGCCGTCATTGAGACCATAGTCCCTGCGCCGAACACAGCTATAATATAGCCCATCTGCGATACGGAATGGAAAGCCAACAACCTCTTGGCATCAGTCTGGACGAGGGCCCAGCATACTCCCAGCGCTGCTGTCACCGCCCCTGAGATTACAAGATATTCACCAATATCAACTGCGCTGAACAGAGTTGTCAACCTCCATAAAACAATAAAACCTATCTTGATTAAAACTCCGGAAAGCATGGCTGAGACAGGATGTGGAGCAAAAGCATGCGCTTCCGGGAGCCAAAAATGAAAAGGCACAAAAGCTACCCGGACACCTATTCCGGCTACCAAGCACAGCACGGCAATTGTCACGGCGATGCGAACTTCCGGAGCTGCGCCTTCTGCACAGAGCAAATGGAGCCGCGCCCCAACATCTCGAACAGACAGAGTTCCCGTTAGCCGATAAATAATGAAAATACCGATCAAAAAAAATGATATCCCCAAAGAGCTGATCATAAGATATTTAAACGAAGCGACCACCGAATGAGGCTTCTTCTCGTATGCCACGAGCACGCATGAAGAGAGCGCCAATATTTCGAAGAACACAAAAATATTGAAAATATCGCCCGAGAGAATCACCCACCCCATAGCTCCAATCATTATGAGAAAATAAAAATAAAACGAAGGCTTGTAGCACCGCCGACCCACAGCATACAAAAGCACCGGAAAGGCCACCACATAAGTCACAACCAAACCTAACAATGAGAGTCCGTCAAGGTACAGGGTTATGCCGTATGGCTCACTCC
>JAABSF010000332.1 GCA_011390535.1 Deltaproteobacteria bacterium
GGTGTGTTGTAGACAGTGACCATTTTGTTGACGGCAATTGGTGTTTTGACAACGGGCTTCAGTTGATACACCACATTGGAGGATCTCGATTCTGTGTCAGTGATCGAGAGATCAAGGCCACTCCCCCCGAGTAAGAATAAAAGAATAAGAGAATACAACCGAAGGCGCTGAAATTAAAATCCGTTGAGACTTTCAGGTCCATTTCCGAGCTCGTTAACTCTGCAATCAGAGAATCTATCTCTGAAGATGTGGAGGACCTTACAGCATTTGATCAAAGATCGGACGAAGCTCTCATTTCTTATGATGAAATGATAAAAAGGCTAAAAAACGATGGCCGGATATGAGGTTTATTTTAGGGAATCTGTTATGAACCGACAGTTTGGATTGTAAAGGCCGGTCACCGGAAAGATGTATGCCGATAAAGTGAACATGCTAGTGTATCAGCCGGTGGTTGTTATCAGCCCTTACCACCGGGGCCAGTCTTTGAGTGCTTCTGCGTATTCCATCCAGGCTTTTTTTTCCGGGTTTGATTCTAGGTGTTGGGTGATTGTTGTGACGTAGCCTGAGAGTTCTTGGGGGTTTAGTTTGCCCCGGTGTACCGACCAAACAAGGTAGATCAGTAAGGTGTTCAAGCAATCCAATTCACAATATTCGCGGACAAGTGATTCTTCTCCTTTCAGGATGTGAGAGTAAACCTTGCTGCCTTGGGTGACTGTCTTTCCCGGGAGCCCCAGGATGCGGCTCACATCATCGAGCGAGACAGGTTGGGATGCACCGTAGCCCGCCAGAACGTCCATTAGGTCTACATGAAGTGAGTGGAACCTGTTTTGATAGTTGTTCCATTTGAAGTTTTCATCTTCTTTGTAAAAACGCGGGGCGGAGATCCCGTGAATCATGGATCTATAGCGTATCACTGGAAGATCGAATCCGTTGCCGTTCCAGGAAATCAGCCTGGGCGCGTTTTTGTTTTTTTCTATGACATGAAAAAAAGACTCCAGGAGCTCTTTTTCATTATTCGTGTCGTCTCCAGGGACACCCAGCTTAAACTTTCCTGATGATGGGTCCAGCCAGGCTACCGCGATGGTGACTATTCGGTGATAGGGAGACTTGTGAAAATCAGAAGCTCCGTCTGTTTCTTCCAGCCTACGACGCAACATTAACTCTATAACGACGTCATCATTTCCCGAAAACCCTTGAAGGCGCCTTCCAAGCTCAGGGTCCGGTATGGTCTCGATGTCGAATGCAGCCAGGGGACGATCCATTGTATTCTCCGTTGTATTTTCCCACTCTCGGTTTGAAAACTATAGCTCACCATCGCTCTTTACCGGGTCACTGAACAAAGTCGCAGTATACTCCGGTTGTATAGTCGTCATTGTTTGAACTGTCGCACTCCTCAACCGTTGTAGCCGTACCGTTCCGATTCACAACTGCATAATAATCAGCCGGTTCTTCCGGCGCCTCGACTACAAGTGTCACCACAGTTGAAGCACCAGGCAGCAGCGGTTCGGTTGTGTGTACGAGATCGAGGTATTCTCCGTTTTGATCCGTACCCAAGTAAAATTCCACAGGTGCGCCTGGAAAAACACCCAACGCCCCCACGTTTGAAACCCGCGCCTTTAATACTATCTGGTTTAAATGGCATTGGTTCAGGCCTACCGACAAATCGATTGCAAGATCAGGGGCATTAAACACGCCATTACCTTGGACGTTTTGACGATAGTTGTTCAAACCGGTCATGGTCCAGTTGTTCTCTTCCAGCAGCGGGACATTTCCGGAAGAGGTCGCGTTGGTCACGTGATAGGCATGCTGGGTCCACACTTTTCTGGTGGGCACCCAACCTGCATGAGCGTCTTCGTAAACATAAAGACCGTGGCGTGGAGTGAGGCCGGCGCAGGACATTTGGTTCGCCACTACGAGTATTTCCGACCTGCCGTTTCCGTCCACATCCACAACCAAAGGATACTCCACGATGGTGGATGTCGAGTTGGGAATTTCCAGTTGAACGTGGCCGTCAACGCCGGAATAGACCCGCATGTAGCATTCATCGTTGTAAATGACCTCGGCGGCGCCGTCTCCCTGGAAGTCGTAGACCGAGGATCCGGTGGCGTTTGAGGAGAGATCCTGTGTTTCTTTAGACCACCTTACAAAAATTGCACCCTCTTCGGGCGGAGGATCCCCTTCAGGCTGAAAAATATTTTCTCCCGGCCGGTTGATATCATAAACCGTATAATAATATCCCCCTGCCACCCCTATTTCCGGCCTTCCGTCTCCGTCGAAGTCAGCTACAGTCGGCGCCCCGCCTCTGTTGCTGGATGAACCTCCCGGGATCGAGAGAGGTTGAGTTCGAAGTGAGGGATCTGCAGTGCAAAGTGCATCTGTGGGGTCTACTCCACACCAAAGCGCTCCGGTCTGGCCGTTTAGAACCTGTATTTGACTCGATCCCACCAAAACCACCTCGGGGACACCGTCAAGGTCCATATCCGCTACTGCAGGATAACCGTCGGGTCCTGCATAAGTCCAATAGTTTGTTACATTCACGTTAGGAGGATCGCCCGGAGTGTCGGGTGGTTGCCAGTCTACTTTCCAAGCGTGTCTTCCGGAAACAATCTCCGGTATTCCATCACCATCCAGATCCGCCACCGCCGAGATCCCGCCGGTATAAGATGAGTTTGTGCCGTATGCTGCTCCTGTGCCTCCTCCGCCCTCATCCCAGACCACCAGGCCGTCGTTATCAATGAGAGTAGCGCCGAAGACCACTTCAGTTTCAGGGTCGTCATCAAAATTGGCCAAGGTCGCTGCGCCATTCACCACATTTAGACCATATTCAAGACCGTTTGAATCGTGGGATCTCCACAAGAGAGTGCCGGTGTGGTCCACTGCTGTTATCACTGATCTCCCACCAACTGAGCGCGATGCATAGATTATGTCCGGTAGGCCGTCCCCCGAGACATCTCCGATTGCGATGGTGGATCGGCCGTGTGAACCGTACATCCCGTTTTCGGGGTCGTGGGGGATCTCAAGTTTCACGGTGCCGTCTTCTCCACTCAAAACTACGATGTTGCCTCCCGCCCACCCCAAACCATCTCTTTGGGTGGTGTTGACTACGACATCCGGGACGCCATCTCCGTCAATGTCTGCGACAACAGGGATGGAGATTATCTGGTGGTCTTCATAGGACCAACTGAGGGTAACTTCAAGATCGTCGAAGTCCGGGACAACCTCACACGTCAGCGGATCCGGTTGAGGCAGACACAGGCCCAGGGTGGGCTCGCAGAACTCTCCCGGTTGATTGCAGTCAAATGAATCGGAGCAAGAATTGCCGGGTGTCGCGCATAACCCTGAAATGCAGACCTGCCCTTCCGAGCAGCACGTCTCATTGTCGGGACCGCACCGGACACCCGAACTGCAAATCGGCAGACAGCGGCCGTCTATACACTCCTCCTCAGGAGAACAGCACTCAGCAGGATTACCACAGAGAGTTCCCTCACATACGGAGCCGTCATCGCCTATCTCGCCGTCTGCTAAACCATCGGCATCATTCTGAACATGTCCGTCGTCTGTCACGGAACCATCAACATCTCCACCCCCTCCACCCGAGGAACCTGAGCAACCTGAGCAACCTAAAAACACAAACCCTGCGAAAAGGAAAAGCGGGAAGAGAGGAAAATTTCTGATCTTCTGTTTTTTTAGTTTCATTTTAACACCGATGTCTATAAAAATGTCTATTTGAGGCATTAGCCCTTTAGCCATTAAAAAGAGCAAAAAATCTATCCCAACCTCACTAAAATTAGAACACTAGAGAGATGAATACAAGCATCAAGGGGCAAAATCACAGGGCAATCGTGAAGTAGTAACTTCGCTTGTCAAGCACCTAACAACGAAAAAATGTGGAAAGAAAACAGCGAGCTGATAGAGATATGAAGAGAAAAATAAAGAGTAAGCAAGCATAACCCTCAGTGCGAGTTTCATTGTGAGGGCACAGTTAATTGGGGAAATTGGTTTTTGGTAGGGGCTTCTTGGTTCTTAGCTGGTTTGGTGGCCACGTTCTTAGCGGCCACATGTGTATACTTGCTAATCTCCAAGTTAGGTTCCAAACATGAAGACACATAACCAAGACATTAAGTTCGCGCACTTTGTGCGACGGACCTCGTCTCACTCGGCCGCTGAATGCGCCGTTGTCCGGGGTTTCACGCCTCTCTGTGGATGGTCAT
>JAABSF010000333.1 GCA_011390535.1 Deltaproteobacteria bacterium
TCCTTAACCATTCAACCCCAAGACGCGGCCCCGTAGCCCCGTAGCCCCGTAGCCCCGTAGCCTCGTAGCCTCGTAGCCTCGTAGCCTCGTAGCCCGATAACCCTATCAGCCCTGTGAACAGGATAAATCAATGATTCAAGACGACTATTTGTTGAGACTGATCGCGCGATTCCAGGAGGGAATGGCAAGGATCGCCGAAAACAAGAGACAAGGCGACATGAAAAAGGCGCACCATGAAGCAGGGGAGCTCCTGAACGATGTGTTCGGCCTTCACCCGACTTTTCTCCAAACGGTTTCCGAGTATGAGCTTCAAGCCTCTCTTAGGGCGGGAAAAGTTTTCAATGCTCAAAAAGCGTTGATGATGGCTGAGCTTCTTGGCGAACATGCAGAAACCATGCGCGATTCCGGAGCTGAGGAACAAGTATATGTTCCTGTTTTGATAACCTCGTTGAGCGTCTACATTCAGGCCCTTTTGGATACCCGGAAATTGCGGACTGATGAACACATTCAGAACATATCAGCGCTTTGTGAAACACTTGATGGATACACCTTGCCGGTGGATGTCCTTGGAAAGCTCATAGATTACTATGAAAAATTGGGGAAGTTTTCCGAGGCGGAAAATGTTTTATATGAAATGCTGGAGGTTGACGAAGAGGGTGCAGTTGAAAGAGGGAGAAATTTCTATGAAGCGCTGATGACTCTGCCCGATGAAGACTTGGATGCAGGTGAGCTTCCCCGCAGTGAAGTAGAGGAAGGCTTGGAGATGTTGAGAGAACGTGGCTCTTCCTGTTAAAAGCATTAATCCAGAATCAGCCCGGCTAATCAGGATTAACGTTCCGTTTGAGCCGGGTTAGACCAGCACAGGTGTTTAGTGAAAAAGGTGCAGGCTCCGTCACCGGCAGAGCTGCATTTTTTTCCACGGGAGCTCATTGCCTCTGCACCTGTATTTTACGTTGGTGGGGAGGGTGCGAGGTTTCCCGTCATCTTCTTCTTGTTCGGTTTTTTTTGCCGGTTTTTGCCTTGATATTGCGGGGCGTTTCTTTTTGGCGGGCTCTGCTCCGTCGCCGGTGGAGTCTCCGTTGGTGGTAGAGCTTCCACCCGAAGTTCCCTCACCTGTATCATCATTTGAAGCTTGTGGTGTAACTATATGGTGTATTTCACTGCACTCGTGCCATTTCCAGTTACCGGCTTCCCCACACTGAGGTATCTTGGACTGGTTCCAGCCTGATGCGTAAAAGCAGCCTGATTCATCTTCTTTGAGTCGGCAAAAGGCACGATCCATAATTCGTCGCTTTTCTTTACCGTCACAGTCATAGTCAAAGCTGCCGTCACCCCTGTGCACATGAAAATAGCTTTTTTGTTTTGGGTGTACATCAGGGTTTTTATCATAGCAGTCTTCTGCATTGTCTACATACCCCGGGGGGGCTTTGCACGCCTTGCTTGAACTTTTGGGATCTCCAAAGCCGTCGCCGTCGGCGTCCTTGTAGAAAGTTTTCTTTACTTTGCAATCATCTGACTCGTCGTCATCTCTCTCAGCTTGGATGTGTTCACGAGCTTTTTCTATTATTGCTTCATCCCCACGAGGCGGCAGGGGATCAGGTTCCGCTAAATCGCACCCGCTTACGCAAAAGAGGAATACTGTGAGTAAAAAAAACATGAATGAACCTTTACCGTTTTTCCAGATATTTGGTTCTTGTAAATAAGTCGGTGGAAACATTCAATAATCAATTATGGGAGGTCAACTCTTGCGCAGAATCTTAAATACAGTTGATTAGTATACTGTTAGTACAGTTGTTAGTACAGTCGCATAACGTGAAACCCGCCACCGTTTTCCAGCAAGAAAAGAAAATCACGGAATATTGTAAGTGGGCCTGATGCGCCGAAGCCGAAATCGAGACGTTGCACAAAAGCGCCGGTTTTTTTGTTTATAAAGTAGGTGCCTTTACCGCTCGTGTTAAAAATCAAAAGATCCCTATACACTATAGGCCGTGTTGCCGTTCCGGCGTCCAGTTTTTGACGCCATGCAAGTTTTCCATCCATCGTGAGGGAGTGGACACCTTTTTTGGCGCTCACGAAATATATTCTGTCTTGCGAGATGGTGACCCCCGACGCCGAAGGGACGGGATAATTCCACTTTAAGGCCCCCATGTCGGCGGTTATAGCGTAAACACCGCCGGCTTGTGAGGTTGCGTAAACCACTCCATCGTGCACCACGGGGGTAGAGTCGATATCAACGTATTCCTTGGCGTCTTCCCGAAGATCCCGTGTCCATCGGACGTCGCCGCTTCGAGAGTCGAGGCATACAAGGTAGCCGTCTTTAAAGCCGGTGTAGATTCTGTTTTTGTAGAGTGCGACTCCGGCATGATCCCTTATTCCGAAACCTTCCGGCAGAGTTCTGTCATAAGACCAGCGCCATTTGCCTGTCTCGGCGTCGATCGCGTACAAATAGTTTTGTGTGTTTGTAAAATAGACTACCCCGTATTTGTAGGCAGGTCTCTTGTAAATCAGGCCCTTGGCACAATACTTCCATTTTGTTTTGCCGTTTGATCCATCCAGGGCATAAAGGCATCCATCACCACCACCCACAAAGAGAAAACCTCTGACTGGTACATAGAGAGGAGGGGCCAACACTGATGCATCAAAACTTTTTTTCCACAAAAGTTTGCCGCTTTTCACGGAAAACGCGTACAGTACTTTGTCGTTGCTTCCTATCCAGACTATACGTCCGTCTTCGCTGACCTCTGCTCCAGCCAATTCTTCCGGGTTTTGCGGAGAGAACCGGTGGGAAGTAAGTTGTTTTTTCCAAACCGGCGCCACCACTGCTTCGGGTGCAAGTTCCCCTGGGTTGTGTGCCGTGTAATCCGTTTTCAATGTTGGTGGTTTGCAAGAAGAATGAACGAAAACGCTGAACAGAAGCGCGATGACCAATACACTAATCTCGAAAACTCCGATATTCGTAGAGATCTGACCTCTGATGGAAGCGGTTTTGTTACGGTAACCCCAAAACCTCTTCCGCTTTATCCTGTTAGTAAAAAAGACCTTCATTGTGAGTCGGCTGCTTCTTCCGATTTTGTCTCGGACGAGTCTCCCTTCGCAGGCTCTGTTTTTTCGGTAGCGGCTTGGGGTTTTTTCTTAGAGGCCTCGGGTTTCTCTTGTGTTTTTTCTGGTTTTTCCTGAGCATCCTCGGGTTTTTCTCGGGCAGGTTCAGGAGCGGCTTCTAGTTCTTTCCTTGGTTCTTCCCGTTTCTCTTGAGTTTCCTCTGATTTTTCCTCAGTGTCACCGGGTTTTTCTTGAGTGTCTTCGGGTTTTTCCTGAATGTCTTCTGGTTTTTCCTGAACCTCTTCGGGTTTCTCCCGGGTAGGTTCCTTGGCCACCGGACCGGCGGGTGCTCCAATGCCGGTTTGTAAATAAACAGCGCGTTTATCCGCAATGGATTTCAAGGGAGACATTGCGGCGTGCGCGTCCGCCGTCTTGACTCGTTTAAAAAGCTGTATTGCTTTCTTCGAGTCACCTTTTTGTTCCCACATGCGAGCCTGATGGTAAATCGCCCACTCTTTTTTTATGCCCCCTTCAGCTTTTTCGAGCCTTGCGAAATAGTCCAGTGCTTTATCATATTCTTTTTTAGCCTCATAGCTGTAAGCCAGGTTTTCCAGCGCTACCAGTTTAAGTGCCGGGGAAAGCTCGCCCGAGCCTCCGGAACAACCTCCGCCGCCGCCGGATAAGAACTTTTTGTAGCTCTTTATTGCTTTATCGTAATCGCTAAGCTGGAAGTGACAGTTACCGATGTAAAAGAGCGCCACTTGGGAGACTTGTTTTCCGCCGTGGTTTTTTACCACCTTTTCAAAGAGCGCCAATGAAGCCTTTGCACGCTTCTCTTCGGAGCCGAACGACTCCTCATCTTTTTTTTCTATTTTGTCGCCTTCTTCATCCGGCCCCTCGGGTATTACCGGCGCGTTGTAGGCTCTCAGCGCTTTGTTGAATTCTCTAGAGGCTTGCGCTTCACCCTTGTAGCTGAAATGTCCCCACGCCGCCCATACAGCGGTGACCACAATTCCGCCTACAAGCACACCAACTACTTTCATGGCGTGTTGCTCAAGTAAATTCCAGCCTTTTTCCAGGCTTGTTAAAATCTGATCATGCTCTTTGAGCTCTTTTTTAGAGATTTTTTTTTGTTTTTTAGCCACCGAATACTCCTCGAACCGGTAATGA
>JAABSF010000334.1 GCA_011390535.1 Deltaproteobacteria bacterium
AGCCCCTTGAGTTTTATAGAGTTTGAGAGATCCCCAATCTTCAATCTGTGTCATAATAAAACGCTCCGGTTAAACTCGGGAAAAGCCACTGTAACTTATATTTTTGTACCGATATCACCAAATATAAAGAGAGTCAAAGCGAAGAAGCGATGAGACAATGGGCTTGTGCTGTCGACGCAATCAGCGGATGCTGGAAAATTATTAGAGCAAGAAGGCGGCATAATCCGAGTTGGAGGGATGACCATTTTCTCCATTGACCGGAGCGTCGTTCGGTGATTGTTTATCATCCAAATAACGGATCGAATGCCTCAAAGACTTGATGTGGAGTTGCAGTGGAGTTGATCGGAAATTGATGTGAACTTGATCCGGACTTGATCCGGACTTGATCCGGACTTGATGTGGACTTGATGTGGACTTGATGTGGAAGCTTAGGGCTTACTCAGGAGTTTTTAAAAAATGGTCGATAAATCGAGACAAATGAAAATCGGTGTTTTGTTTGGTGGACGCTCCGGCGAGCATGATGTCTCCATTGTCTCAGGCACCACCGTCATGTCACACCTGGATCAATCAAAATACCGTGTTTACGCCCTTGGGATTCGTAGAGACGGAAGCTTTGCAACAGCGAAAGAGTCTCAAGACATGTTGGCGGAGAAGGTGGAGGGGATAATTCCGGCGAGGGGCGTGATTTCGTCTTGCGCGTCTGAAGGGTTGATTGAGATTCAAGCCTCCACCGAAGAAAAGGGAACCGGCGAAGAAGATTCCCGGGAAAAGCTGGATTTGCTTTTTCCTGTTTTGCACGGGCCCTTCGGTGAAGACGGAACGATCCAGGGCTTGCTTGAGATGACCGGCCGCCCGTATGTAGGTTGTGGTGTAGCGGTGTCTTCATGTGGAATGGACAAAGAGCTCACCAAGAGGTTGTTAAAGGAAGCGGGGCTTCCGATAATTCCTTATGAAACCATCTATCTCGATGAGTGGGCTGCTTCTCGTCAAGAAGTTCAAGCCAAGCTCACCCGTGAGATGGGAACGCCTTGTTTTGTAAAACCTTGCCGCATGGGCTCCTCTGTTGGTATCACCAGAGTCAACGAGCCGCAGAACATACCCCCGGCGTTGGATGCAGCTTTTGAATACGACTACAAGGTTTTAATAGAACCAGCTCTGGATGCCCGTGAATTCGAATGCTCCGTCATGGGCAATCGAGATATCCAGGTCTCCCACCCCGGTGAGATCCTGCCCTCTCGTGAGTTTTACGATTACAGCGCAAAATATTTGGATGGCGACGCCTCGAAGCTCCTCATACCTGCACCTGTTGATGAAAAGCTCACCGGTCATCTAATGGATATAGCTAAACAAGCATTCCAAAGCTTAGGAGGTGAGGGTTTCGCCCGTGTGGATTTCTTATTGGATCGAACAAATGGATCGATCTTTATAAATGAAATAAACACAATCCCGGGGTTTACCGAAATCAGCATGTTTCCCAAGCTATGGGTTCATGAGGGCCGCTCTATCACGGAAGTGCTGGATCATTTAATAGAGCTGGCGAAGGAAAGACACGAGTGGAAAATGAAGCTGAAAGCCCCATGAAAATGATTGGTTAACATTGGAAAAAATTGAATGGCGGTGTCAGGCATTAGGGCTGACTCAAGAATCGGCGTCAGCCCTTAGGTTCGGGGAAGACTTTCACCTTGCTCTTTATCGTAATCGGCCAACTCATTGTTTTCCCCGGCCCCATATCCATTTTCATTGTACCGGTGATATTCTGCTTCAAGGTGGCCTTCTCGGTGAGGCCGGTTTCCAAGTCGATACTAATATCTCCTCCTTGTTTCCCCTGCATCGAATAAGTCATTTTCATCTTCCCGACATCCATGGTGTTCCCTTTTTCCCCGGTGGAGATAACGCTCTCCACTTTTACCGCAGCCTTCTTTTCCTCCAGGCTCACCATCACGTAGGTGTTGTAAAGGGTCATGGTGAACGCCCCTGAACCTTCGTTTTTCATTTTCCACTTACTCCCTACTCCGACGGCTTTCTCGGGGTAAATGGCAAACAGATTACTCATGCTTTTTTTCAAAGCTTCATCGCTGAATTGCTGTTTGAGGTTCTTCTTCACAGCCTCGGTCTGAGGGCCGGGGGGGAGTTTGGCCTCTTCTAAAGCTTTATTAAGCATCTCACCCGCTCCCTTGATATCCAACACCTTCCCTAACTGGTTCACCTGCATAGTAAACCCCTTGTCTTTCAAGGCGGCGAACATCTTAACTGCGGGGTGAAGTTCTTGGGGAGGGTTGTCGGAGTCAAACTCTATCACCGCAGGGCCCCCTTTTTGGATAAACTTGATCCAGTGATAGCTCACGTAGATCTCCATGTTTTTCTCTTTGTCTACGTTCTTTACATCCATGGTCATCCCCATGCCGATGGTCTGATCCATATCCTGGGTCCTGCCTTGGATTACCTGGTGAATTTTCTGCTCGTTTAAGGTTCGGAGCCGAACCTTTTGACCTTTCTTCAGGTTAAGACGAAGCTCCACCTTTTTTCCGTCCGGGTCAGCCTCAACAGCCGGACCTTCCGGAAAATCGGGGACGATCTTCTCTACTGAATCTGGTTTCTCATCCCTGGTGTCGGACTTTTTCTCAACATTATCCTCCACCACTTCCTTCTTTTCACTCTCCGTTGTAGCGGATTTTTCGCCCTTATCAGAGGCGCCCTCCCCTTCTTCCTTTTTCTTGTCACACGACAAAATCATGAGGGTGGACACACAAAGCAGACAGAACAAAGAAAAAACAGACAATCTTTTTTGCATCTTTACTACTCCCGTTAGGTTTTTTCGTGAGAATGAACTCAAAACCAAAGTAAGTCAACACACTTCAATCATTAGGGAAGGGCTTTTCCAATATTGGGAATGAGCTTTTCTAAAGCAGCAGATAACCGCAAAAACCCCGAACACAGGGCTGCAGAAAAGGAGGCATTGCGAGGTGGTCGGGCCCGAAATAGATGAGGGCACTATATGCATTGTCAGCGGCCTGCAACATTCACGGCAGGATCCTGTTCGTCATTCACGCCGGGAGAAGGCCTTCGGCGAGAGGGGCTCTTACGATTACCAGACCGAAACCACCTGGATGGGTTCAAGGCGACAGAGCCTCTTCTCAGCTCAAAATAGACTTTGGTGCAATCCCATTTTCTGCAATCAGGATCGTGAAACACCTCACCCAACACATCACCTTGACTTATCTCTTGCCCCCGCTTCACTGTAAGATTCTGGAGCCGCCCCGAAACAGAGAGGAAGCCCTCTCCATGATCAACGACCACCACGTTATGATAACCGGAGACCGTGCCGGCATATCGCACCACACCCCGAGCAGGTGCTCTAACTTTCCATCCCTTTATCGCAGAGATCTCCATCCCACGTTTGCCCACCGTGACACCTGTCCCCTTCACCGATTCCTCACCAAAATGGCTCAAGATCATCCCCGGAACAGGTCGCGGCAAATCTCCCTTAAGAGACAAAAAAGACCGGCTCTCCTGTTTTGCTAAAGAGGCAATGTCATTCACAGCTCTGTTCAGACGGCGTAGCTTCTTGTTCCAGACTTCATTACTCCGATCTCTCTTTTCTTTTCTCCGCCTTAATTCACTCAAGTGCTGCTCCAACAATGCCAAAACAGCCTGCAAACCATCACGCTTTTTATCTAAAACCGCGACTCGATCCAGTGCCTTGCGAAAAATCTTTTCTTTTTGCTTTTGCTTTTTCTGAAGCTCCGACACCAGTTTCCTCTGCTTTTTGAATAACTTCATCTCCCATGTCAACGCTTTGGCCAGCTCTATACGCCCGTCATCAGGAGCGGATCTTTCCAAACGCGAAAAAAGAGCCCTTTTGACCGGCACATCAGCCATCTTGTGAAGAGCGCGATATTTCGCAGCCAAACTCGTCTCCAATTTTTCCAGCTTCGCATCCTCGGCTGTAGTGCGCGCGGCTGCCACATCAAAGGCCGTTTTAGCTCTTCTTCTGACACCTCTGGCCGCCCAGAGCTCAGTTGTAGCATCTCTCAAAGCGCCATTTGCTTTTCGCTTTATGTCAAGCACGTCCATCTCTGCGCGTAAAAAAGCTTCCAGATCTGCATCATCTTGTACCCGCTCAGGTGGACTGAATTCCTTCAGTGGATCAGGCACATCTACACCACTGGAGACCGCACGCCTCTCGTCTCTAACCA
>JAABSF010000335.1 GCA_011390535.1 Deltaproteobacteria bacterium
TTCATGTCATCTGATGGAACCATCCGAGACATTCGCAGCGTGGGCGGCAACTACAAATACACGTCAACTTCACAAAAAGCCATTGAACTAATATTTGAAGCGTTGAAATCCGCGCGTGTGGCAGAAGTAAACTGGGTTTTTGATAAACCCGTTTCAGGCAGCGGAGAGATGGCTCGGCTCATACGAAGTTGGCCACCTGAACGGGATCAAAATCCCGGAATGAGTGACAATAGTAATGGTGCTGAAACCTCCCCCACCACTCATGGAATCGCCGCCGAAATCGCCGCCGAAATCACCGCCGAAATCACCGCCGAAATCACCGCCGAAACCGCCTCGAGCGCCGATAGAAAGCTCGCTGACATAAGCAATAATGATCCAAAAACTCTCATCGCTTCATCAGATGCGCCGCTTCTTGATCGAGTACATAAATGGCTCAATCTGGCTGAATTAACCATCCTCCCGATGATTCAGTGTGGAAAAACCTACAGACAAAAAGCTGTTATGCATTATCCCATCAACCTGGTCTCGCCAATCTGAGTTTCGTCCAACAATCCGCCCTGGAAAAACAACCAGCACTGCGCACTTGCGTCAGCGTTCCTCCAAAACCAGCTCATCATAGGATTTCCTATATTTTGCGGGCCCCAACTCTTTCTCTCCTTTGAAATGCCCTACGGCAATCAACATGGGGATAAAATATCTCTCAGGATCCAGTCCTAGATAACCCAACACCCCCGCGTGATCGAAACCTTCCATGGGGTGGGTATCCAAACCTGCATCCTTGGCGGCGAGCATGAGTGACATTGCAAACATCCCGGCGTTTTTTACAGCAAAAGCGAGAGATCTCTCCGTACCTTGGTGCAACTTTTCAGATCCACCTGCCACCATCCCCCTCGCATTCTCCTTCATCAAACCTTTGTCCACCATGTCCTTCCAGGCTCGTTCGAAATCTTTGTGTCCCTCCCGCCAACTCGTTTTATCTCCCAACACCACTAACACCACTGGGGCCTCACTTACCTTCGGCTGGTTCCATGCAAGCTCTCTCAGCTTAGCCTTCTCCTCTTGTGATCTCACCACTACCAGCCCCCAAGGTTGGAAATTAAACCCCGATGGGGTCAATGCAGCTGTCTCTACAATACCCTTCAGAGTCTCTTTATCGACCGGTTTTTCACTATCGAAAAAATTGATCGCTCTTCTTTTTTTCATTGTCTCTTTGAATTCCATGGCCCTGCTCCTTTCACACTAATAATTATCTTTATCTTTTTTTCGCTATTTTATTGTTTCAGCCTATTGAATCGAACCTCATCAACTCACGGGCTCTTTCGTACAAGCTAGGTCCGATTTATCCGATGTCAACATAACCGCGTATAGTTCAACCTGTCCCCCTTCACTCGGACTGCAGTCTTAATATGCATGGCTGAACGCTCCTCCACTCAAAATCACCCCTAGTCCTCATGAAGAGACTGTTAAAGATCCAACTTTATATCAACTTTTGAAAACCGCGCCCGCGATTAAAAACCGGAGTTGACTCCCTTGAGTGATTGCTCAACTCTCACACGAGTCGATGAAGAAAAATTGGTCTGGAGACATTCTTGAGAACCTTCTCACCAATAGCCTCAACTTCAAATCTTTGTCTCAGCCTATCCGCCGTCTCGGGACCCAGCAAAATATCCCCGTTTTTTGCTGCACCAGCTATCCTCGCTGCCAAATTCGTTGTCTCGCCGGATGCCGTGTAAGTCATCCGCAACCCCGAAGCACCCTCAAACCTTGTCATGCCAACAGCTGCAGGCCCTGAGTTTATCCCCATATTTATCACCACCGGCTGAAAACGACCAGCCAACTCGCGGTTTATCTCCCGTGTCCTCTCCCTTATCGCCGAACCGGCTTTCGCAGCGTTTTCAGCATTTTCCATTTTCGCCCCGCTGAAAATCGACATCAAACCATCACCCGCCGTCTCGTTCACATCCCCATTATTGAAGGTGATGATGTCTAAAAAAGCCGAAAAATATTTCTCGATTAAAAAGAGGACCTGCTCTCTCGAAAAAGCCTCGCTGATAGTGGTGTAACCCGCTACATCCAAAAAAAGGATGGAGACATCCTGATCCGTCTTCTTTAGCTCGGGCTTTTGGGGGTTCCTCTCTACGATCCGCCTGACAGTCTCAGGAACAAACGGTTTCAAATGTGCCAAAATGCTCTCAGCGGTGAGCTTCTCCTGTTTTGCTTTCCAGCTTTTTCGCCCGCTTGCGATCAAGCCTTCTGAGAGAAGGGCGAGGTCCTTGATCAAGAGCATGTCAGCTTCACTGATGGCTGTCGACGATTTCGTGATTATACTCAACACCGCCAAGTACTCACCATCCCCACGGATAGGAACCAGCACCTCTGAATCTCCGGCCACAATACCATCTCCTGATCCTTCTACATTTTTGCGGGCTAACGTCGCTCTCACCAGACTTCGTCCACGCTTACAGAGTTGACAGTTGATCCGCCGCTCGTGAACCGCACAGTGGAGTGGTCGCGTATAATGAATCGCCTCCGGATCCAGCATAAGAAAGCACACCTCTTTGACGTTTCCCACAGCGTTTTTGATCTCGTCTCGGATAACCTCCAAAATCTCCCCGATATTCAGGGACCGTGCGGCTTCCGTCGCTATATGAAACACCGTCCGATATCTTTTTTTGCACAATGAGAGTTCATCCATCAGTTCACCTTCGTAATTTCCTTTTGCGCATCAACAGGCTCAAAGATCACAACACAGGGCTAAGCTCTTCTAACACCATCCATCATGTGACACCATCCATCGCTACTTAAACAACTATTTCCTCATGTAACTTTCTCTCCAACTCTGTTACAAAAAAAAGCCTTAAAAAACGAATAAGGGTTTTCTGTGCAGACTGTAGAATTCAATATAAAAAAACGCAAAAGGTAATCCATGGCCACCCAACTAAAAGACTGGGTATCAATTTGGCATAGACCTTATCGCAAACTGCTTATCTACCTCCTTTTGAGCGGTTCGCTGGTTGGCGGTCTCGTGTATCTTGAAAACACTTTTTTGCGTGGGTTGGTTGCAAACCTCTCTGCAAATCCGAGCGGCCATGACGGTTTTTTCGAGACTTTTTTCGCTGCTATCGGAGGAGATTCGGCGATTTCCTGGTTTTTCCTGGGAGCGGTTTTTTTGGTTGGGTTAGTCCGTGCTCTGCTGGGTGTCTCACGTGATCTTTTGTCGGGCCGGCTGGAGGCCGAATCAAGATGCGATCTGGAGAGACAGATATTGTTCCATCTCTTGCACCAAGGAGACGGATTTTTCGCCGACCATTCCAGCGGTGAGATCCTGAACCGCCTGGAGGTCGATCTGTTTCGCATATTGGACCGCCGCGAAACCCTGGTAACGGTGTGGTGGTCGGTTCTACTGATTTTGGGCAACTTCATCTTCTTTGCTCTCGCTGATTGGCTCCTGGCCTTGGTGGTCCTTGTGATTTCTATTTTGGGAATTTTGGTCACTCAATACGCGAGCCTCCCTTTGAGAGGCTCGGACGCAGCATATTTCCGCGCAGGCGACAAGGTAAAGATGGATTTCGAGGACTATCTGAAGGCAGTACCGGAGATTCAGGTCGGGGGTTTGTATAGCACAATGATCCGAAGATTCAGGTTCCCTCAAGACCATCGAGTAGCAGCTTACTTGAAGTGGGTCAAAGGGAACACGGGCTTTCGTTTTACAAGGGTTTTCTGGCCTGTGCTGGCCTTTTTGGCAGCCGTGCTGGTGGTGGTCTACAGTTACACGAAAGGAGGAGCCACCGGCTCTGACAAACTGGCACTTATACCCGTTTTGATTTTCGCGCTCCCCACAATATTCAACAATGTGACCAATCTAGTCGGGCAAAGAGTCAAATTTCAAATAGCTCAAAATAGTGTAAATAGAATTTTGGAGTATAACAGCGACGCAGCGGTCTCCAAGGAGATAGATGCAGAAAAAAAGAATAAATTAGAAGAGATTGGTAGATTAAAAGAAACTGATGAAATATCCCTTAAGAATGTAACCTACCGGTACAAGACTGCAGGCGGTCAGTTGCAAGGCGGAATCAACAATGTCAGCGCTTCTTTCGAGTCTTCGACTTGGACAACACTGGCGGGTGGAGCGGGTTCCGGCAAGTCGACTCTATGCAATCTTCTCCTGGGGCGGCTTACTCCAGATCGGAAGA
>JAABSF010000336.1 GCA_011390535.1 Deltaproteobacteria bacterium
CCGGGGCGCAGCGTCTGTTGGCATGAAAAGACAATATTGGGGGTACACCACCCGCCAGGTGTTGAATTGGATGAATAAGGAGTTACCCAAAAACACACGCATCTATCCGCATGACACCATCGGCTTTGCCCTGAACCTTTATAAACGTGACGGCTTGCTGAAACCGGGTGTTCACTCCAGCGGAGGAGAATACTGGGGAGTTACAAGGTCCCGGTACGCCATCTTCCAGCACGAAAAGCATCAGGTCATGTGGGAATTTTTGATCTGGCAGGAGTACGGCACTTTCAAACCACTTAAAGTACTGACCCTGGATGGTGTGCCCTTGCTGTACATATACGGCCCCAAAAAGTCTCGGATGGGCCCACCCTATTTCATGGATCCTCCACACCTAAAGAAATGACCTAGGAACCCCGGACCGAGGAGCCGGGAGCGCGGCGGGTCTGACTCAGCTCAAGGGGATCCCGAAGAAAAAATAATATTTATGGCCTCCCCCTTCGTTCAGCCCATAGGCATAACCGAGGCGTAAAGTCACACCTTCATAGTATCCTACATAAAGATCCATCAACAGCTCCGCGCCTACCCCCAAACGAAAATCTTTATAAAGATCTTTCTTCCATCCACCGAAAAAGGCATGTCCGCCGTCAACAAAAGCCGTCCCCCACATTCTTCTGAAAAACAACGGGAATGTCCAAGGCGCCCAATTCAGCCAAGCAATAGGAAAGCGATACTCCACATTTATTAGGTGATATTGATCGCCGTAAGCCACCGACTGATCATAGCCCCTCAGGGAGGCTCCCACCACCCTCGTCTGGTCAATCAGCGCGTTTATCATATCTTGTTGGCCGAAACCGCCGATGCTGTATAGTGACCGATAACGAGGATGCCCCAAACCCTTTCCTCCTGAATAGCGAAGAGCCAAAACATGATGATTCAACCAGGGCATGGATAAATATTCGGTCCATCTCCATGAAAGGGAGAGCGCTTCATAGTCCGAACCAAAAAGAGCGCTGTACATAGAAAGCGACAGCCCGATGCTTCTGCCCTGTTCGGGGCTCACAGAATAGGTCCAAGAACGAGTCTTACTATAACCTAGCCCAAAGGACATTCCCCCAAGGTTACCGAAAACCGGCGGTTTGGGGAGAGGTTCGTTGGGTGTCACTATCGGAGAGAGGCACTCTCTGCAATCCCACTTGGAAAACCTGTAGCGAATACCCAAACTTGCAAAACCCCACCTGAGGGATTGCAAAATCGGAAAATCCGCGCCGGCATTAAACCCAAGCTCATAGGCTCGGAATTGCTTCGCCTCCTCTGCAACGTACCAATCTTCACGCCACAAATCACTGTAACTAAAACTCAGATGAAGCTTAGGCCACAGCCGACTGTAACTATATGCCCCTCCCACTCCAAATCGCTGTGACTCGTAACGATATGTTGTAGTCAAAGTCCAGGAATGATATCCCACTACATCCGTACCGTTCAGCAAGAGGCTTATGCTGTCCCCTTCATAAGAGAACCACCAGGTCTCAGGTGCCATGGTCCACAAAGGGTTGTATTTTTTATCCGACAAAATGACTTTGTCGGGGTCCGGGCCATATTCTCCCGACCGACCGTCGCTAAGCTTGGTCTGCTCTTGCGGCTCCGAATCTTTTATCTCTCCAGAGTCTTCTCTCCCCGACTCTTCGCTCTCCGGCTCTTTTCTCCTCGACTCTCCCATTAACGCCCCCGCTCGCCCTCTCCTCCCTACATGCCTTCCCTGAAGAGCAGGGCGACGTGCCCTCGGCCTCGTTGGAAGATCAGGAGGCGCGGTTAAAAACTTTTTCGGATCCAGCTCCATTGTATATAGATCGTAGCCTTCGGCATGAAACCCCAGATACACGAGCCTCTTCCCATCAGGAGAGACCGCTGGTTTCATGGCGCCGGTGATGACGTTAGTCACCTGGAAAATTGTCTCAGAGGCTACCTCATAGGCGAAAATGTTGTAGATGCCGGTTCTATCCGAAGCGAAATAAATCCATTTTCCATCTGAAGAATAACGTGGATTGGTATCCAGCGCCCGATCGTTGGTGATCTTCTTTCTTGTACCGTTTTTGGTGTCATATATCACAATGTTTCTATAACCACCGCGCTCCCACCCCGAAAACACAATATATCGACCATCCGGGCTCCATGACGGCGTGTAAACCTGCTCAAAATCTTTTGGGCACCAAAGAATTTTTGCATCCTGTCTCGTCTTCAAACTGACCCACTTTTTCCTGCTGAAAGGAATGGTAGCCAAACAGGTTCGCCCCAGATTGTTGATTGAAAACACCACCGTGCGTCCATCCGGCGATATATGAGGCTCTTTCGCCCTCATCCCCTTTGTGATCCTAGTGAATCTTTTTTTCTTCAGATCCCAGCGAAACAGATCAGAGTAGACGTAAACACTTTTGTGAATCTCCAACTGAGAGAAAAGAAGAAATCGTCCATCAGGGCTGAAAGCTGAGGCTCCCCCTGATTCAACCCTCGTGAGACTTCGCTTTTTCCCTCCTTTGGGTGGAATGAGCTTCAACGCCCGCTCACTTCGCCCGTCACTCTCCATAAACACGACCCTCTTGCCGTCAGGATGAAAAACGGGGTACCCGGCGCTTTCACCTGTCTTCGTAATCCGCCGCCCTTCAATTATCCCTCTTCGTTTTACCAACTTCAATTCAGAACGGAATTTTCTCAACAAGCGTTTCATCCATTCATTATAGAGTTTTACATAACCCTTACCCTTTAAATGCCTGGCGGCGATCTTGTTCAGCCCCAAAGGAACCGTCTGTTTGCCGTAGTCGTGGCTTATATCAACCAAAGCACCCCATCCGTAACGCTTGTACAGATAGTGCATGAAAAATGCCCCATACAGATATTGTGCCCTACCGTGGGGATATCGAATGGTTACCGAACTAAGCTCCGCGAGTGAATGCTCCTTTTTCTCCAACACGGCGCTCCTCAGGATCATGTTGTATAGAGAAGACCGAATGCGCCCACCCGTCGTCCTTATAGTTTCATTCAACACTGCGAGCCCTTCTATAACCCAACGGGGCTGCACATGGTTGGGAGCGTATAAGATTCCTCTGCCCAAACCGAAGATGGCATTGATGATATTAGCCAACCCTCCTCGCGTGGCGAGATGCAAAATATGAGTATACTCATGAACAAAAAGCAAAAAGAGCCAATCATCATAGTCATTCAAGGTTTCCATGTCATCGGGAGGTGTGACATAGAGCCGAACCACCGACCTCGGCACCACCTGCGCCAACCCGTTCGCCGAGTCGGTGTCATCCGTTAACACCACATGTGTCCTGCGCCGAGGCTTCCACCGCATTAAAGGAACCATCATCTTGTGGACATCTTCCGCCAACACAGCCACCCTGCGCGCCACAGCCCGCTCCTTTTCATAGTAGTGAATCTTGAAATTCTTCGTTGTGATGGTCCGCCATTTAAGGCTTGGATCCCCGGCTTGAACGTTACGAGGATAAACCAATCCAACAAAAACAAAAAGAAGCGACATCACCAACAAACGGAAACTACCGATAGTCTTGCAGACGAACCCCTTTGAATCCCTCGAACTCCATAAAGAATCACCTGGATTTGATAACCGCAATGCGACGACAGACCCTCTCCAAATGGGCTCCGCTCGTTTCAACAAAAACTCTTTTAGAAACAAAATCAATCTTTTCACAACCCGATCAAAAAACCACATTCAAGGGACCTTGGGAAGCTGCACTTTATCAAGCTGAGCAATATTTTTCAGTGAAAAGATTCTCATCTACCACCACTACGCACCTCTAAACACCTCTACACTCTCTTTTCACCGGTTTTCACCGGAGCCCATCATATAACAACATCATAGCAGCTCAACGATTTACGCGCACATATGTACGGCAAAAGACTCCATCTCATCAAAAAAAATCCATCTCATCAAAAGAACCTCATCTCACCCGCTTCCACTTTCCAAGGCGTTTTTATCTCGGTTTCCTTGTACACTCATCGCTGTACCTCTGCCCAGCTTGTCACTGTGTCCTCTACCACCCAGATCATAACCCTCAACTGTGCTCAAAACTACCCTTAACAACACTCCCGAAAAGTGACCCAGCCCCATCAAGCACATCAAATTACCCTTTATTTACTACATGTTACACACAACAAGAAAAAACGGCACGGATAATGC
>JAABSF010000337.1 GCA_011390535.1 Deltaproteobacteria bacterium
AGGCGGTCTAATAATGCATGAGCAATGGGGCTGTCGGGAACCCTGATGCCGACTGTTCTTCGTTTGGGCATCAGCACTCTGGGGACCATGGAGGTAGCTCTAAGAATGACGGTATACGGCCCCGGGAGGATCCGTTTCAAAACACGGTAGCTCTTGTCGCTGATCTGGGCGTATTTTGATATCCCGCTGAGGTCGGGACACAAAAAGCTCATGAGGTGGTCTTTTCCGACCCCTTTGAGCCTGTGGACCTTGTCGATGGCTTTTTTATTGTGTACGTCGCATCCAAATCCGTAGACCGTGTCGGTGGGGTAAGCTATTACACCTCCACGTTCCAGAAACTTGACCATTTGTTCAATTTTTCTGGGCTGAGGATGATCCGGGTTTATGGCTACGATGTTTGCCATGAGCTCACTTTCTCTCTTTTATTGATGGAGCCTTTTACCGATGATGACTGATACCGTCAACCGAAAAAGGTTGAACCCTGAAGCTCGGGGGACCCATTGGGTAAAGTGGATAAGCTAAAAGACACAACCCTAAGGGCTGACTTAAAAATCACTTTTCACAAAACCGACATAACTTACCGGCTGATAAACAGAGGAAAACCATCTTTTAAAACAACTCTTTAAAGGCCGCAAAATACAACTACCGCTTGGTAGGATTTATTTCATTGTCTCCTTCGAAGAGGGTTGGAAACCTTCACTTTCAGTCAAAGCCTTTAGGAGACCCGCAGGGCCCTATAAGCGGAAGCTCCCCCGCATTAATGCGGGGGTTTCCGTCGTCTGCGTCAACTACCGCCGCCTGAAGGCGACGGCTTGTTCGGATGGCGATTTATCCAAAAACGAGCACCGAGTCCTGTCGACATTTGTCGACAAGGCGTTCGTAACCCTACCGCCTTCATGCGGTGGTCAATGTGAGTGTGTTTAGTTCTTCATTTCATTTCTTCTTCGGCAGCGGGGTTTCTCTTTTTTCCATGCCCACCACGTAAATCTCCATGCTGGACTTTCGTGTCCCTTCAGGTCTCACGTTTTTAACCTTTTTGAAATGCCGTTTTACTTCGTATAGACCTTCGTCAAAACAACTGCCCTGGAATACCTTGGCAGTTATACAACCTCCGGTTCGTAAGACTTTATTTGATATCTCCACAACAGTTTCCAAAAGACGTAGGCTGCGGGATACATCGGCGGATCTTATGCCTGTGGTGTTAGGCGCCATATCGGAAATCACCACATCAAAAAATCCCTCTGAAAACTCCATGAGTTTCTCAGCGGCGGTCTCCCCGGCGTCGCCTACAAGAACTTGAACATTTGCAGGCAACTTCAGGTCCACAGCTTTTAAATCTATGCCCACTACTCGCCCCTTGGCACCTACCTTTTTTGCTGCATACTGCAACCAAGAGCCGGGTCGGCAGCCGAGATCCAGAACCTTGTCGCCCTTTTTTATCAGCCCGAAACGCTTGTCAATCTCTTGAAGCTTATAGACCGCCCTCGAAACGTAGTTTTCGCTTTGTGCCAGGCGGAAAAACTTGTCATGTCTATGTTTACGATCACGGAGTTTGGACATTCTCGGCGCCTCTCTAGTTACCCATTTTGTTACCTGTGCTTGTTTTTGTAGCTATGCCCATTTTAGTTCATATATAAAGGCACCAAGGCCTAAACACCAACGAGGAGGCGAGCCGGATTTGCACTGGATAAATTGTACAAACTCCGGAAAAACACCTTTATTGAATGCTATACTTATGCCGAAGTTTTCGGCACCCCTGATTTTATGGAAAAAGGCCGGCGGGTCAGTTGGTTTCAGGCGGATTTTTTTACGGCCTTCTTTAAAATGACATATCCGCCGTTTTGCCCGGGAACTGCTCCCCGCACCAACACCAGGTTGTCATCATCTTGGATCCCTGCAACCTTGAGGTTTTGAATGGTTACTCTCTCATTTCCCATTCGGCCCGGCATCTTTTTCCCTTTGACGACACGGCCGGGAGTCAGGTGGCAACCAATAGAACCGCCATGACGAAAATACTCATGGGTTCCATGGGTGGCTCGTAGGCCTCTGAAATGATATTTCTTCATGACCCCTTGAGTTCCCTTGCCTTTGCTGATGCCGATGGCATCGATCCAGTCGCCTTGCTCGAACACCTCGGACGCTTTAAGGGTTTGCCCCCTTTTGAATTCGCCGAGTTTGCTCACTGGAAGCCGTAGTTCGCGCACGAAACGTTTCGGATCCGTCTCGGCCTTTGAGAAACGAACCAAGTCCGGCCTGTTCGCCCTTTGTTTCTTTTGATCGTCAAAACCCAACTGAATTGCTGAGTAGCCATCAGTCTCCGGAGTTTTAACTTGAAGAACGACGCAAGGACCGGTTTTTATAACTGTCACCGGTATTCTTTCGCCGTCTTCAGTGAAGATCTGGGTCATGCCCAGTTTTTTTCCTAATATGCCCATTCGCTCGCCCATGGCGACCTCCTATAAAAAAAAACTTCCCTTGCGGGGTCACTCTCAAGGTCCGTCATAATAGGGATGCAGGATGCGGTGTCAAGCGTATCCTTTGTTTGCTCAAAAATTCTATTTTTTATTCTATGTGTAAATATGCATCCATTTCTATGGTGGGTACATATTTATTCTATGGTGGACGCTTATCCATTTCATGGTGGATACACAATTATTCTATGATGGACACCTTATCCATTTCTACAGTGGACACTTATCAGGTTCAGCAGAAAGGGATTACAACAACTAAGTAAAACGATTATGAAGGGGAGAGATCGTGTTGTGCCTGTTTCCGGCGCAACCCAGACTATGACTAAGTCAGAGCTTGCCTTGAAAGGGGTCCAAGAGAGTGGCAGGTTGTGAAATTTGTAATTATTGCAGGTATTCGCAAACATCTTGTTTTTGTTGAATTTTATATTTTTATCATCTGAATTATATGGACTGGATTACAAATATTATCTATTTGGATGCTTGTCTTTTTGTAAAAATGAATATATAACGAAAAAAGTCGAGGTAAACGGTTGATGTGTACTGATTATTGTGATAAATTTCATATAGAAGTAGAAAGTTAAGAGCAGAGCTTTAGTTATTTTCTCCAATTAAGAGGTGTGTGAGAGGAGTACAGAAATGAGAGTGGTATACCTCAGGTTTGATGATATAAAACGATTGATGTTTTATTATCAGACTATAGTGGAAGGGGACGGCTTTTTTTTGGAGACCAGGCAAGAGTTATTAGAAGGGGAAGAGCTGTTGTTGGAGCTGGAAGTTCCACCACTCAATGGCAATTACGTGCTGGCGAGCAGGGTGATTGGATCTCTGCGCGATAAAGGTTTGGACGTTGGCTCAGGATACTTGCTTCAGTTCAAGCCCGAAGCGGCTGGTGTCCGCGATGAGCTTTTGGAAGCCATCGGCTGGCAGCTAATCGGGTCCAACAGAAGGTTTCATCCTCGATTTCCCAAAGCCATCGCGGTGGCATGGCGACAGGGAAACTCCGAAGAACTGCATGTGGATCACACTCACAATATCGGCCTGGGTGGAGCGTTTGTGAGAACCCGCACCGTGCCTCCCGCAGATTCTCTTTTGACAATGCATTTCAGATGCGGCGGCAGGGATTCGGCCTTGACTCTCGTCGGGCGGGTGGCTTGGCGAAAGACAGATGGTGATGAGATGGGTATGGGAATCCATTTCATCGGGATGGATGCCAACAAAGGGCTGCAACTGCAGCGTGTTCTGGAGAGCGACATCTAACCCGCTAAGCTCCCACTCAAATCAAGCTGCAAAAACAGCACAAACCGCACAACCCACATCACCCACACAACTCAACCCACCCAAATAAGCCGTTACTCCTCTATTTTGCTTAGCTTTCCTGAAAGCTCCAAAACGAAAAAGTCCACTCTTTTGTCTTTCACGTCGCCGTTTACCGAAAAACTTGCGTCCGGAAGCGTCTCTCGGCACTCGTCGTCATCTGTAGCGCAAATGGAAGGTCTGATTATGCTGTTACGTATCACCCGGTCTTTGTAAAAAAGAGCACCATAACCCGCCGAGATCTCCATTTGAGCCATAAAACCCCCGAATCGGGCCAGGTTAAAGCGGTAGCTGACACCCAAGGCCAGGCCGAGCTTGTCGGCATCAGGATTGAGGAGGCTGTATGTAGAATCAGGGTAAGGAGATTTATCCCATAGAAACCCGGCTCTAAATTCCAGCCCCGGC
>JAABSF010000338.1 GCA_011390535.1 Deltaproteobacteria bacterium
TCCATGATCTATAAGCCCGGTGAGCTCGCCTCCATAAGCCAAACCAGCCTCAACCTGAAAAGGATTTCCCCTGTAGACCTTCGGAGGACGCGTCCGACAAGCATAAAACTCCGCACCATCTATCTCACGCTCCAAACCTTTTAAAATGAGATCTTCCCCGATAGGCACGATACAATTGGTGGGCGGAGCCATTATCTTTACTTCCGAGATAGCGTTGTAAATCGACTCCACTTCATTGTTTGCTATCCTCTTCGTTCTGGCCCGAGGGCTTACTCCGGCTTTCTCACATATTTGTTCAGCCACCCGGGCGGAGACCCTGGAGAAATCATTCATCAAGGCTGTCTGAATATTCCTGGCTTTTGAATCTTTGAGCATTTTCATCAAGAGCCCCAGCTCAACACCATGTGGATGAGGTTTAATCTCGGCCGGCTCCACCGGCAGCTCATCGGTTACCCTCTCCATTACGTTGGGCTCTTTACCCTTAGGGGGATAATACCATATCTCTGCATGTGGATTGGCTATGGCCGTATGCTCCAGATACTCATCAATAGAACGCTTGCCCCCTTTATAGGTGCCCTCCAGCTCTATCTCCACCCGTGTGCCGTGATCAACATCCTCCCACTCGACCTCCACATCTTTAATTACCTCAGGCACATTGCGTCTCGTATTGATAACTATTTCAAAATGATGCGCCGGACGTTGTGCCCCCGTTCGAGAGGTAATCACCACAGGTTTTCCGGTAGTGAGCTGTCCATACATCCCGGCCGCGCTTATTCCAATGCCCTGCTGTCCACGGGATTGCTTTAATTTATGAAACTTCGAGCCATATAACAACTTCCCGAAAATCTTGGGCACTTGTTTTTTGACTATCCCGGGGCCGTTGTCTTGCACGGCTACCCGGTAACGCTTATCCCCCACTTCTTCTATCTCCACTACCAGGGTCGGCAAAATCCCACCATCTTCACAGGCATCCAAAGCGTTGTCCACGGCTTCTTTCACCGTGGTTAAAAGAGCCCTGGCAGGACTGTCAAACCCTAACAAGTGTCTGTTTTTTACAAAAAACTCGGAAACAGAGATATCCCGCTGTCCGGAAGCCATGGACTCAGCAGACCTGCGCCTGGATTTTGATTTCTTCTTTTTAGCCGCCTTCTCCCCATCTTTCTCCGCATCGCCCTCCTTCCCTATTTCGGCGTTTTCATCTCCTGCAGCACTTTTGGCTCCTTCAGACCCTTCGGCCTTTTCGGTCCCTTTTGCACCTTCGGCCTCTTTGGCTTTTTCAGTCCCTTCGGCTTTTTCGGTCCCTTTTGCACCTTCGGCCTCTTTGGCTTTTTCAGTCCCTTCGGCTTTTTCGGTCCCTTTGACACCGTCGGCCTCCTTGGTTCCTTTTTCCCCGCCTGAACCCCGCCGGGAAACCAAATCTTCGAGACTCATTTGGCCGTCACTTTTCATAAACCGCTCTCCTGTGAGTTACCTTATCTTTACCTAGAAACGCGGATAACACCTCTAAACAAGGTCAATATCCTGCGAAAAGGGCGGCGCACTCTCGCGTCGTCTAATCCCTGGAAAAACCTCCACATCATAAGAGGAGGTGGAAACCTGTCAAGACGATGACTGCAAATTACTCCCAGAAACAGCCGCCCAGGCAATCAAGGGCGACAGAAAAGAAGACGAAACCACGACGGACTCAAAGTATGACCATGGAAGACTCGGATCTAAAAGCGTAAGGGGGGCGTCAATCTATGTGAACATAGGGGGAGGGGCGCCTTTCCTTATCACGCCGTCAACTCCTCACATTTGCTCTGCAATTCCAAGCCCGGAGCTATAGCTTGTCATAGTTTTCAGGTTCAACATCAGGAACTTTATTCAGTACATCTTGAAACTTTTTCCGCGATGCCCTTCCGGCTCTTTTATTTAAATATTCCTCAGTCAGCAAAGCCGTAATTTTTTCCGTAGTCGCTGAAGCGATAAACTGGTTGATGGAAATTCCTTCCCGTTTTGCCAGTTGTCTAATTTGTTCATGCAAAGAATTCGGTATTCGCAGGCTTAATGTACTCATTTTATAGCTCCAATCTCCGAAAGAAATTCTCTCGGATCGAGAACCCTTAGGCCGAATCGTTCTATACCCCTGAAATCACGCTTATTGTAAGTGACAATTGCATCGCATCCCGCTGCAACAGCTACCTCCAGCACATGATCATCAGACGGATCCGTCAAAAAAGGGCGCCAGAGATAAAATATTTCTTGATGATGACCAATTCTACACAAAAAATCCAGGAAATCTCCTATGTCCTGTTCTGTGATAGCAGATAATTCCAGTCGCTTTAACGCATCCTCATACTCTAAAACCAAAGGTACTGATATGGTGATCGAAAACTCATCGCTTGGTAGAACCGATACAAGTTTAAATGATGCGCCACAGCGGGATCTTAATGCTGCAACTAAAACATTCGTATCAATTACAACTTTCATATGGTATTATATATCATACCACAACAAGCTGTTCAAGTGAAATGCAACACGCCTCAGGAGCGAAAGCCTAACCTTGACATATAAATGTACAGTGGTGTATTCCAGACTGGAAAAACCCCAAGTAAATTATGGGTCAATTCCTTAAAATGCTCACAGTCCCCGGGACTTCGTGGAGGCAACAGATGAAACGCTTGTTTCGGATAAGTATATTCACTGCTCTCTTAACGGCTCTTTCTCTTATTTTCGGCTCCAACACGGCGCACGCACAAGGTGGCCCCGCAGACATCCAGATGTTCCGGCCCGCCATGGATTCAAAAGGAATCCTGAGCGTAGAAACGACCCAGGTCCTTGGTCCGGGGATGTTCTCTGTGGGCTTGACCGCCAACTATGCTTACAAACCTTTGGTGCTCAAGGGCGACCTGGACGGCGGCGCCGACCGTATTTTTCAAATAAAGCATCTGACCTCTGCAAATGTGCAGTTCGCCATCGGCCTCTTTAAGATTAAAGACATGCCCTTTATGGAGCTGGGGTTCGGAATCCCCATCCACATCGTCGCAGGCAACACGGATCCTACAACACACAGCGACTACCCTTGGGATCAATATCCCAACACAAACAGCCCAGGGGTACAGGCGCCTCTGGGCTATGAAGATAACGGGAATTTTTCCTCCGACGGGTTGGGAGATATTTACCTTAACATGAAAATGAGGTTCATGTCGGCGATGAAATCACCTGTCGGAATAGGGACGGTGATTTCAGTAGGCTTCCCGTCTTCCAAGGTGGGAGGCGGTGATGACACCTTCTTGGGAACAGGTGGTTTTTCAGTGTGGCCGCGCTTTGTAATGGACACTTTTCTGGACAAAAAGAACAAGCTCTTGTTCAGCTTGAACGTAGGCGCGCGGCTACGTTTTGGAAGCAAGGCGGAGCTGACTCCCAACCCCGGCTGGAACAACTGCAACCCCACCCCCCCGGCAGGTTCCCCTGCTTGCGATTTCGAGGGGAACGCAGACAACGCGAGGGTTCTCAACCTGGCCTGGCAACACCACGCAACCATCGGCTTGGGGCTGGCGTGGACCCTTGTAGACCAGAAAATCGACTGGGTCACCGAGCTATACGGTGCCATGGAGCTTACCTCTTTTGGAAAAGACGATGACTACTACAAGAGGGTTTTTCCCTTTGAGGCATTGACCGGGCTGAAGGTATACCTGGCCACAAACAGCTATTTAGCCTTGGCTGGAGGCGTGGGCCTCACCGGAATCGGTCCCACCAACGCAGCCGGTGCGCCTGATTTCAGGCTTTTGGCCTCCTTTACGTTCGAGCCGCTCATGATCATGAAGAAAGATGATGAAGGGATCCGGGACACCGACGGAGACGGAATCCCCGATCATCTGGATCGCTGCCCCAACGAGCCGGGCCCCAGATCCAACCACGGCTGCCCTGTAAAAGAAGAGCTGGATCGCGACGGAGACGGGATCCCGGATCACCTGGACAAATGCCCGGATGAACCGGAAGACTACGACGGCTTCGAAGATTCGGATGGGTGCCCCGAATATGATAACGATGGCGATGGAATCCCGGACAAAGAAGACGATTGCCCCGGCACAGACGCCGACAAGCACAATGATTTTGCCAGAACCTGGGGCCTGGAGAAAAACAAGGGTTGCCCGGTGGCCGACAGGGATGGTGACGGAATCTGCGATCCTGAGGATCACATCCAA
>JAABSF010000339.1 GCA_011390535.1 Deltaproteobacteria bacterium
TTCCAAGAAAAACCCAGCAACCGATATACTACAAGAACATCCTACAAGTTTGGCGACACCTCAGGCGTCCATACCAGGCTTCAATATAAAAAAAACCCTCGCCCTCATCGAGAAGGCTTATCTGGAAGGAGAAATCTCCAAAGGGAGAAGACACATTCTGCGGGTCAAATCTGTAAAACACCCCCAAATGCTTCCAGCCCGTTATATTCCCGGCTTTTCATGGATACACCGAAACCTCAATGATTATGACTCAACGCTCTCTGATTCCATGCCCGTGACAACAGAGACATGTCAGACGCCGGTCATGGTAGATGCTTACCAAGCGCTTTCAGGGCTGAAAGGCGCTGAACAAGCTAAGCTGAAGAGGCTCCTGCTTCCGCCGGATGATTTCGAGTATTATATCCAAGTCGACCACCCGTTTCCCTTCCGCCTCAGTTACGCCGAGCCCGAAGATGAAACACTGGCACAGGTTACCGCCGAGGCCATTCAAGTCGCATATGACGTACAGGTCACAGAGTGGGGCTTCTGGGAGCCAATCATCGAAACCGATGCTGAATACTATAGGTTCTTTCTGGCTGATCTCCCTGGTGGGCTGGGGGGATATTGTGCTCCTTATGCTGAAAACCATGAGACCCCCCACAGGGATGCTTTCTCTTATATTGTTCTGAATAAACGGGTGGGCTACTCCGGCATGTTGAGTTTGATTGCACACGAGTTCAATCATGCCTGTCAAATATCAATGGATGCGTCGGAACCCGCAGCTTTCATGGAAAACACATCATCGTTTTTAGAAACCCGCATTGATCCAATGTCATGGGTAATGAAAATGTATATGATCCATATTTTTCAGAGAAACTCTCATCGACCGCTGGATTACATGGACTACAACCGTTCAGATGGATATGAATACGGTGGCGCCCTGTGGACATATTTTTTGACAAACATGTACGGAGATGGTGAACCGCAGTGGCTTCGCATGGTCTGGGAAGGTTGCGTACAAGAAGGCATGATCAACGAACCCGACTACTTTGATGTCATCGACGAAATGCTCACCGAAACCGGTGGATTTCGGGAAATGGTCAAAGAGTTCGCCCGTTATCGGTTTTTCTTGGGCCGCGATGACGACGGTCAACACTTTGAAGGTGGGTATCGTTTCTGGGACGGCGAAGTATCAAGAATCGACAAGCTCACCACCGAGGATCTACCTGTCTACGATGCAACACCTCTGGAAGAGCTACTTCCTATGCCCAACGGATGCAATTATTTGACTCTAGATGTAGACGACACTTTTAATCTGCCGGTTCGATTCCACTTTTCAGGCGAAAAAGATGTGGACTGGTATGTCACTGTGATGAAAATCGCAGAAGGTGAGGATACAACATATCACGATATGGAGCTGGACGAAGATTCAAGTGGTTCCATTTTAATGGAAGGGAGAGTGTTTGATCGAATGGTAGGCGTGATTTGCCATCTTGCTCCAAACGACTACGATCCCGATTCAAGAGATTGGTACACGAAGACATACACTTATTCGATTGATCGCATCTATCCACCGCCACACATTGAAAGAGTTGACCCCATATATGTCGTTCGCGGAGAACAAGGACAGCAGATCAACCTCTTCGGAGATGGTTTCATTAACAGCCTGCATACAGCCGTCTCTTTTTCAGGAGAACATGTGGTGGGAGAATTTGCACAGTTCGTATCAAACCGAAATATTACAATCTCTGTAACTGCTTCAAAAACAGCTGAAAAAGGCAACCGTGATCTCATCATTACGTCCCCTGGTGGTGAATCCACAACATTGACAAACGCAATAAAAGTAGTGGACGCCGACGAGGTTCCGGAAGACAACGGCAGCGGTTTAGAAGAAGGTTCAAAGGCAGGCGGATGCAATTGCAGTTACGTGAAAAACTCTTTTTCAAGCAAGTCATCTCAAAGCAAAGGCGTTCCAGCTCTCTTTATGCTGTTTTTGGCAGCCTTTTTGGTGTCGAAGAAAATGCACCGGAGATACCGCGATAGAGAGAACGCAACAAAGAGCACATAACAAAGAGCACGTAAAAAAGAGCATGTAACAAAGAGCACGTAAAAAAGAGCACGTAAAAAAGAGCACGTAAAAAAGAGCACGTAAGAAAGAGCACGTAAGAAAAATACTACAAGAGAGACACCACATAAAAAAACAGCGCAAGGAAACAACACAAAGAAAAGGAATAAAAAATGGACCAAGCCAGGACATGCATTAAATGCAAGCACACCATGATCCCTCAGCTCGTGCAAAAGGTTGAGGTGGACGTTTGCCCCAACTGCGGCGGACTGTGGCTTGACAAAGACGAGATAAGAGAGTTGAGCAAAAAATCAGACAAGGATCTCTCCGACTTGCGAAAAATTCTCCAACAATCCGAAAAAAAAGGCTTCAAACCTCCCACGACTGTCAAAGAACCTTGTCCTGCGTGCTCCGGCAAATTGAGTGTCGCAGTATTGGGCCCAATCTTTGTGGAGCACTGTACTTCCTGTGACGGCCTCTATCTGGATAAGGGAGAGATGGACGAAACAATCAAAATACTAAAAATGAGCGGTGATAAGATCGCCACCATAGTGGCCCTGGCTAAAACAGTGGTCACAAGCGGAACTATCTAACATGCCAAGAACAACGTTCCGAAAACAACAAACCCAGAAAACTTAAAGCAGGTTTTCCTTACATCGATTCAAATCCGGCGCTTCTCACATATTTCATCACTTCTCACATATTTCATCACTTCTCACATATCTTATCAAACGTCCATCGCTTGTTACATATTGCCTGCTTCAAGCATTCTTCGAACCGGTACACTCTTCTTGACGTTTCGTCCAGTCCATCACAGCACTCTATGGTGGTCCACTTATTCATAATCTACCACTTTAACAGACTTTACTTTCTCTTTTTCACCGAACGCCAAAACTATTTGCAAAATGAACTTGGACAAGAAAAACTTTTAGCGTAAACTTGGAAAAATATGTCAGTTATGAAAATAATTGGCCAAGATTAATTGTTTAGCTTCTATTATGGAACAGATTTGACACCGAAAAACAGCAACGAAAGGGTGATCGCTTACCAAACCACGCTGCGATAGCACACATGTCGACATAGCACATTGCCGTGAGTCCGAGAACCTTGCACCTTGCCGGTTTTTGAATAACGCTGTTGAATACTAAATACTGAAACAGGATATCGAAAAATGGGACTTCAGAAACTTTTTGAAAAACTTGCGCTGGTGGGAGTTGAGTGGGTTGTTTGGTTGCTGGTGTTTTTGTCCATGGTAAGCATCGCAATAATGGCTGAGAGGGGAGTCTTTTTTTGGAAAAAGAGACGAGAAGACATAGCCGAGCTGATGGAAAAATTAAAGTCCCTTCTTTCCCGAAATGATATAAAAGGCGCGCGCAGTTATCTGGAAAGCAAGACCAGCGTTGAAGCTGTTGTGACACTGGAGGGAATCAAAGAAATTCATCGAGGTGCAGGTTCAGCGGAAGAGGCCATGATCGGCACACGCATACGAGAAAAACTTTCTCTTGAACGTTACCTCGCCGTTCTCGGAACAGTTGGAAACAGCGCACCTTTTCTTGGGCTGTTCGGTACCGTCACCGGTATCATCAAATCTTTCTACGCATTGGCTATAACAGAAAACCCTGACATGAAAACAGTCATGTATGGAATATCGGAAGCGCTCGTCACAACGGCATTGGGTTTAATCGTGGCAATCCCCGCGGTGTGGGCGTTTAATATCTTTCAGCGTCAAATCAAAGGGATAATGACCCGCACCGAGACCGCAGCGCGTTTGGTGTTGGCACATATAAAAGCCGAAAACAATTCTCATGAAGAATATGAAGACAATAACGAAGAAAAAGATGATCATGCAGAAAAAGATGATCATGCAGAAGAAGATGATGAGGCTGTAGGGAAGGAGAGCGAAGGAGGCAAAGGTCAATGAACGGATGGGACAGCACTGAAGGAAACGATGACGGAACGATAACCGGTATCAACGTCACGCCCCTTGTAGATACCGCGCTTGTTTTGTTGCTCGTTTTCATGGTGGCCACCCCGGTGCTCATGAACCAGGCTGTGCGGGTGAAGCTGCCCAAAGTAGCTCACAGCAAGCCTGCGATGATCACGACCATCTCCTTAACCATCAAAAAAGACGGGAC
>JAABSF010000340.1 GCA_011390535.1 Deltaproteobacteria bacterium
TTTAAGAACTTACGATGTCCGAAAAAAAACAAGTAATCTTTCGGTAAAACATTGGATGTTCTAAGAACTTACGATATCCGAAAAAAAGAAGAAGTCTTTCGGTAAAACAAAAGAAGCACCATCGGGAGGTTGTGCATGAATATTGAGAAAATGCGTAGCGCGCATAAGGTCCTGTCCGAACTCGAGTTTGACAAGAAAGAGTTGGATAGGGGTTATGCAAATAGAACCCTCAGAATCGACCTTGACTCCGGTAAAATGGAGATCCGGCCGGTGACGCAACAAATGAAGGATCTGTGGATAGGCGGAAAAGGGCTTGATCTGTGGATGATGCTTCAAGAGATTGACAAAAACACAAAGTGGGACAGCCCGGAGAATACCATTTGTTTTTCGCCCGGCCCCATGGCGGGCGTCATCTCTTTTCCAGGGTCCGGGAAAACTCTCGTAACCAGCATCTCCCCGGCAACACACTCCATAATGGACTCCAACGTCGGTGGATTCTTCGGCCCCTATTTGAAGTTCACCGGCTTCGACGGCCTGGCCATTGTTGGAAAGTGCAAAAAAGAATCGATCATTTACATCGATGGCGTAAACAACAAGGTCTCGCTGGAAGAAGCGCCGGAAGAGAGCATAGATTCGCACCTCCTGGCTGAAGAGCTGACCGAGATGTACGCAGACGATGAAAAAGACAAGAGAAACATTTCGGTGGTCTCGGCCGGAAGAGCTTCTGAGCATGTGCGCATGGGTGTTTTGAATTTCTCCTTCTACGACTGGAGAAGAAAGGTCGCGCGGCTCAAACAGGCGGGCAGAGGCGGAATAGGGACAGTCTTCAGAAACAAGAAATTGAAGGCCATTGTCATTAGAAAAGAAGGGGTGACTCCCGGCTGGTCGATTGAAGAGAGCAAGGTTGCATCAATGGTGGTCCCCAAAGATCTCCATCAAGATTCCTGCTGCTGCAAAAAAGAGCAGGCAGAGGAAATCAATGAGATCAGAGAGATTATCTCCCAGTGGAACGATGACCCTGAATATGTCATTGAGATGATGCAAGACATACAAGATCGTGAGCGGTGTATTTCCCCTGAAGCCATCGAGGAATTATGCAGCCGGACCGGCGTTCCGAAATCACATCTATTTCATATTGCAACATTCTATAAAGCATTCAGCTTGGAAAAACGTGGTGAGACGGTTATCCAGGTCTGCGTCGGTACTGCATGCCACGTAAAGGGCGCGGCACGTATTTTAGATGAATTCGAGAGGACATTGGACGTACCCAAAGGGGGTACCACTCCAGATGGGAAATATTCACTTGAACCTGTAGCTTGCCTGGGCGCTTGCAGCATCGCACCTGTCGTCAAATTCGGTGATGAGATCTTGGGAAACGTACAGGTCAAAGACATAGAAAAAATTCTCAAGAAGCATGGAAAGAAAGGTGGACCTGAGAAAAAAACCGATGCAGAGAACCGGATGGGAGGCGACAATGCCTGAACATAAAAAGATAACAAAAGAAGATCTGGGTAGAATCGAGCGAGAGTTTCAAGCCACTCTAAAAAGCTATAAATCTATGCTCATGGTGTGTACCGGCACAGGGTGTGTCTCGGCTAAAAGCTTTGATGTTCACCACGAGCTGAAAAAAGCAATAACAGAGAGAAGTCTGGACAAAGATTACCTTGTCGTCCAAACCGGCTGCAATGGTTTCTGTGCTGTGGGCCCCATTGTAGTGATCCAACCGGAGGGCACTTTCTATAAGACGGTGAAAAAAAAGGACGTAGAGGACATCATCGACCAGCATCTGTTGGGAGGCAAAAAAGTCGAAAAGCTTCTCTTTAAAGATCCCGTCTCCGGTGAAATTCAAGAGAAAATGAGCGACATCGGCTTTTTCAACAAGCAGGAGCTCATCGCGTTGCGAAACAAGGGCGTCATCGACCCCGAAGATATCGACCATTATATCTCGGTGGGCGGTTACAAGGCCCTGGCCAAAATACTGGAGATGAAAGATCCCGAGGGCGTAATAAAAGCGGTAAAGGCTTCCGGCATCAGAGGTCGAGGCGGCGGCGGTTTCCCTGCGGGTGTGAAGTGGGAGTCTGCCGTCCAAGCATCACAAAAACAGAACTTCCCTCCATATATAGTTTGTAACGCCGACGAAGGCGATCCCGGCGCGTTCATGGACCGCAGTATAATCGAGACTGATCCCCACTCTGTAATTGAAGGGATGCTCATCGGAGCCTACGCGACCGGAGGTAAAGAAGGGTACATATACATCAGAAAAGAGTATCCGCTTGCCATGACCAGGCTGCAAAAAGCCATAGCGCAGGCACGCGATTACGGGCTTCTGGGTGAGAATATAATGAATTCGGGGTTTTCCTTTGATATCCACATTCATAGAGGCGCCGGCGCTTTTGTGTGTGGAGAATCAACCGCATTGATGGCCTCGATGTCCGGACAAGTCGGAGAGCCCCGGGCCAAATATATCCACAACGTAGAATCAGGCTATCGAGGAAAACCGACTATTTTGAACAATGTGGAGACGTGGGCCAACATCCCCATTATTTTGCAAAAAGGCGCCGAATGGTTCGCCTCGATAGGAACCGGGGATGTTAGTGAGAACCCGTGGAACGGCTCATCAGGGACAAAAGTGTTTTCACTTGTGGGAGATATCAGGAACACCGGGCTCGTAGAGGTCCCAATGGGTATAACCCTGAAGGAGATCATTTATGATATCGGCGGAGGCATTCCAAAGGGCCGTGAATTCAAGGCCGTGCAAACAGGTGGGCCCTCCGGCGGTTGCATACCGGCGAGCCTCCTTGACATGAAGGTGGATTTCGATTCCTTGACTCAAGCCGGCTCCATGATGGGTTCGGGCGGCATGATCGTCATGGACGAGAAGACCTGCATGGTTGATGTCGCGAGATACTTCGTGGATTTTCTTATCGATGAATCTTGCGGAAAATGCACCCCTTGCCGGGAAGGGCTTTATATACTGAGCAAAACTCTTCAAAGAATTTGCAACGGAGAAGGAAAAGAGAGCGACCTGGATTTCCTGGAGGAAGTCTCGGATACCCTGTCGGAGGGGAGCCTTTGCCAGCTCGGCGGGACCGCCGCGAATCCGGTCATGAGCACCCTGAAGTATTTCAAAGAAGAGTACATTGAGCATATCAAAGAGAAGAAGTGCCGTGCCGGGATCTGTAAGGCTTTGATCACCTACAGTATCACCGATGCGTGCACCGGTTGCATGATTTGTGCAAGAAAATGCCCGGTAGACGCTGTCTCCGGAGAGGCCAAAAAATTGCATAAAATCGACACCGACAAATGCATCAAGTGTGGAATTTGCAGCGAAGTCTGTCCAGTAGATGCAGTGGAGGTAAATTAGATATGGGAAGTGCGGGCAAAACAAAAAAAGTAAACCTGACGATAAACGGCAAGGCCGTGACAGTAACTAAAGACACCTATCTCCTGGAAGCCATTCGAAACGCCGGGGTGTCGGTTCCGACGCTTTGTCATCACAAAGACCTCGCCCCTAACGGGACCTGTAGGCTCTGCATGGTTGAAGTGGAGACAAGGGGTAAAACAAAGCTGGTGACTGCATGTAATTATCCCGTGAGGACCGATTGTGTCGTTTCCACGGACACCGAGAGAGTAAAAAAACACAGAAAACGGCTCGCTTCCATGTACCTCGGCAGGTGGCCGAATGTTCCGATCATAAAAGAGATCGCTACTATCTGCGGCGTCACCGGAGACGCAGCACAGTACAGGACCGATCTTACTGATGAGAATGAAAAGGCATGTATCTTATGCGGCCGTTGCACCAGAGCGTGTGACGAATTCGTCCAAGAGAGGATCATCGGTTTTGCGGGCAGAGGCATCAAGAGACACGTTACCATGCCCTTCGGAGAGGTTGATCCCTTCTGCATCAACTGCACGTCTTGCGCTTATGTCTGCCCCACCGGGGCCATCCAGATTACAGATGAAAAGAACCACCCTGTTGATCCGGAGAAAATCCGCAACCACGGCATGAAGGTCAACGCCGAGATGGCTCGCCTGGACAGCTCCCAGTGCCGAATGCGTGAAGTAGGCACCGCGAACATCGTAGACGTTATGGACGCCTATGACCTGCTTCCGTGTCACAACTTCAAATTCGGATCACTCCCGGAAGCAAAAAATATATACAGC
>JAABSF010000038.1 GCA_011390535.1 Deltaproteobacteria bacterium
AAACCATTCAAACCATTCAAACCATTCAGACCATTCAGACCATTCAGACCATTCAGACCATTCAGACAACTGAAATAATTTAGAAAGCTCAGATAATTAGCAAATTGGAGAACTAGAAAATTCAGAAAGACAAGGCGGAAAAAGAGAACAGATTCATTAGCTTTTCTTCTTTAGTTAACAGCAGTAGCTGTGAATACGCCACTTCCTATGCTATGGGAAATAGTTATAGTTCAATGGTACTTGTCCCGGTCGTCCTCGGGTATCCCAATCTCATCTAAGAGGACCTTCCACTCCCGGCGGGTAGACTTGTCGTTGTATAGTTTACATAATTCCTTTTTGGTTGCTTGGTCTTCAAGAAGAACACTGTGAATCTTTGCAACGTTCTTCCACAACTCGCGCTCGTGTCCCTTGTCTCTAAACATTCTCCTGAATCGGTACTCGGCACCTTTCTTGAATTTTTTATCAACGTCTTCTCTGGTCAGCAGGGCGGCGATTTCCTTGAGGACTTGAAGTTCCTCCTCCCATTGAACCCTTCCTTTGTCGCATTCATAGACTTGAGCCATGTAGTCCGCGACTTCTTTCTGACCAGAAACGATGTCGTGATGTGCGTGGTTGTATTCATCGGGCCACGGAGGTATTGCCGGGGTGTCTTCTAGGGCACCACCAACGTTGTGTACTTCCCTGTCAAAGAAACGGTAGTAAGCCGGACCTTCGAGTCCAACTTCCCGCCTCGCACCGTGATAAACTGCAAGAACCGTTAGGGCGTCACAGCGGGATTCCATCGCGACTGAAATGTTACCATAGCGACCAAGAAAGCCTTTGAATCTTTCCGCATGTGGTGCTGTTGACGAAGCCGTCCACGGGTCAGAAGGGAAGAGAACCCGAACAAAAGGGTTACCTTTTCGCAAATTCCTATTGGCTGCGTATCCATTACGACCACACAAACGGAAAAGGAGAGAAAGGAGAGATCTGAGTGTAGTGGAAATTTTTGTCCAGAGCCACAATCTGCTACTCCAAAACTCTGATGGCTCTCTCAATGACCGCTTTGACTCTTTCTGATGTCTCACGCTCCAAACGTCTTTGAAGAGCATCGAGACCATCCCGGGCCTTCGCCTGCCAAATAGCCTTTGCTCCATAGTATCGACGCTGGACATTTGGGTGAGAAAGTGCGTCACGAAGATAGGGGAGCACGGCAGATTTTCGTAAATACCCATCCTCTGCTAGAATTCCCATTAGGCGAATAGCAGCAATTGCTGCCATTGTGGGCATATAGGTTTCTACCGCAGCATATCCCAAAAAACCAAGATCTGAAGTTTCAAGAGTTTTGCCGCATTCTTCAATTTGCTCAAACACCTCTTCCGGAAACAAATGCCACGCGCTCTCTGTGTTGGCTTTTATTGCTTTGGTCCATAGGTTGTCGAACCAGGGAGTGGCTGGATTGTATAAGAACTCCCTCTTCTCGGTTTGGGACATTCCCGTTGATAACTGAAATTCCCTAATCATTTCTGTTACATTTTCATGACAACTGTACGTCTCGTTGTAGATGGAGTGTGTAGGATAAGGTATAATCTGAGGTACTCCTGGATGTACAGGGGCCAACGATGCAGAATTCATAACAAACTCTTTTCTGTCTTTTTGGTGATTGTGCCGAAAAACACGTCATTCTTGAATACGCGGAGGTCGTCCAGGATCTGCCAGACATCTTCCGAAGCAGGATCCAAGTTAGTGGTTGTAAAAACGTCGATGTCCAAAATTACAGCAGAGCGACTACCCTCCTGAGGCGGTTGGGTTGCCTGAGTTATGATGGCTCTATAGTTCCGGTTTTCGCTGTGGGGCATCACTATCCGCAACAGGAACTCCTGCATCGGCCCAAGAGCCTCTGGGGCTCGTGGGTGTAAGTCAAACCATTCGTTAAGGTTGATGGTCTCCTCCGGCAGGGTGATCCTGTTGATAAACCGCACAGCGAGGCGGTTTGCGCTCTGTGGGCGTGCAACCTCTTTGTAACGATTCCAAAGCTCTTTAGCTTCGACTTTGAGCTTTTTCCACGATTCGTAAGGGTGCAGCTTGCTGAACGTGTATCCATCACGCCGGACCTGGACGACACGATCTTTGTTGGCTGTAATAAAAGAATAACCTCGGGCTGCATGATTCGTAACTACAGTAGGTGTAGGTTGGCCACCTTCAACTCGGATACGGCTTTCAACATGCGTCTGGAGTTTAGATTTGGGGAAACGATCAGGCCACAGAGATACAAAATCACGCAGTTCGTCCAACTCCAGGTCTTCTGGGGTAGTCGTCTGAATGTCAATCAATGCCTCAGTGATGGGGGCCTTAGATCCGAAGTTCACCCTGTGATTTACGAGCTTTTTCATTTTCTAAAAGAGAAGATAAGAAAATACAAGACGCTTTGTCAAGGAGTCTTTTGCGCTGTAGGAATTCTATCAAGTGGAAAGGTTTCCGCATTTAGTCACTGCGGACCTCCTAAAGGCTTCGCGTGAAGGCGAAGGTTTTCCGCCCTCCCCAAAGGAGACTCGGTCCTGCGATCTTATTCTTGAGTCAGCCCTTAGGGTTAAGGTTTCAAGCTCAACAAACTACCTTGCGACTTCCTTACCCGGGCTCACGTTAAGATTGATGAATGAGCTGTTTTCATGGTATTTATATTCAATCATCTGGAATGGGTGACAAGCGTTGATTTTAGGTTGGCTCGGTCCTGATCATTTTATTTAGAGCGGTATCCGCCTTTCTTCGCAACTCGCCCTATTACCGAACAAAGGAGGTATTTCAGTGCGTATTCTATTTCTCGGTGCAGCTCAAACAGTTACCGGCTCAATGTTTTTATTGGAAACAGATAGCGGCAAAATTCTTGTGGATTGCGGCATGTACCAGGGACGCCGCCAAGAGACACGAAAAAGAAACCGCAGCCTCCCGATGCCGGTACACGATGCGGACGCGGTTATTTTGACGCACGCTCACATCGACCACAGCGGAAACATCCCCAGCTTAGTGAAAAGCGGCTACAAAGGTTCGATATATTGCACGCCTGCGACCCGGGATCTCTGCCAGTCCATGCTTCGAGACTCGGGTCGAATCCAGGAGCACGATGCTGAATACCTCAACAACAAATACCGCCACGATCCAGACTGGCAGAATATACAACCCATATATACGGAAAAAGACGCGGTGAAAGCATTGTACCAGTTTGTCGCTTATCCGTACTGGCGGTCGTTTTACCCTATCGAAAAAGTGAGAGTGACCTTTTTTGATGCCGGACACGTTCTTGGATCGGCTTTCGCCCTGGTGGAAGCCGAAGGAAAACGCATTCTGTTTTCCGGAGACATCGGCCGCGTGAACATGCCTATCCTTCGAGATCCTGAGGTGCCCGCAAAAGCAGACTATGTTGTGATGGAGAGTACATATGGAAACCGGGAACACGGCCCGATAGAAGATACAAGAAATGCACTGGCCCAAGTCGTAAATGAGGCGGTGGCGAAAAAAGGAAAAATAATAATTCCCAGCTTTGCGCTTGAGCGCACCCAAGAGGTCGTCTACGGTCTGAATGAGCTTATAAGGCAAAAAAAGATCCCACAAATCCCCATCTTTGTAGACAGCCCGTTGGCAGTGAATGTCACACACGTGTTCAAGACTCACCCGGAGTGTTATGATTATGAAACCCTTAAGTTCATGGAAGAACACGGAGATCCCTTCGGCTTTGAGATGCTCACCTATACCCAGAGCGTGCAGGAGTCAATCGCCTTAAACGATGAGAAAGGGCCGATGATCATCATCTCCGCCTCCGGTATGTGCGAGGCCGGCCGCATCCTGCATCACCTGCGCAACAATATAGAGTCACCCGACAACACTATCGTGATAGTAGGGTTTATGGCACAACATACCCTGGGACGCCGACTCGTTGAAGGCAGAGAAGAGATAAAGATATTCGGAATAAAGAGAAGAAGGCGTGCCAAAGTAGTGGTGCTTGACGGTTTCTCTGCACATGCAGGCCAACAAGGGTTGATAAACTTTGCAAAAATGGCCGGCCCTGAAACACAGAAAGTGTTTTTGGTTCATGGGGAGATTGATAGTCAAAAAGAGCTTGCGCAAGAGCTCAAAAAACGTCAAATGAATGTTGAAATTCCTTCCATGGGAGATATCGCACAACTGTAAGCATGGTCATAAAACATGACATGGGCAAAAAAACATGTTCATAAACAGTGTAACCGCAGTTTTGGATGTTTGACGGATAAGCCCACAGGAGAATAGAAAAACATGAGATCCGCTGCTTTCTTCGATCTGGACGGCACTTTGTTATTGGCCAACAGCGGCAGCCTCTGGATGCATCGCGAGCGTCGAATGGGGCGCCTTACGACAAAGCAGACCATCCAAGGGTTTTTATATATTTCTCTATATAAATTCGGGTTTGTAGACATGGATAAGGTCATGGACGAAGCCCTGAAAACAATACAAAAAGTTAAAAGATGTCTCAGCATATTAAAACCCAGGGCTGAAACGACTTACACTGGGTTCTTGACATGACATTCCGCTAAGAAGAAACTCGTGAAAAGTCCTAGTTCAACACCATACAAATGAGGTTTAATTAAAAAATTCGTTGACGAATGACAACGCTACGTTATACGCTTATTTTCGGAGGCGAAGTATCCACATCCAAAAAAAGAGGAAGTCATGGAAGGACGCAGCCCCTTTTCAGTGAAGAAACCTTTCTTTACGGAAAGAGCGTCAAATCCATTTATTCATTCTGTAAATAATGGTCGAAAAATACCAGTGTTGTGGACGATCGGCTGTTCAAAAAGAGAGGGGGAAACGAGATGAGTGTTTTACAGAATTCAATCCAGGCAGCAGTATTTTGGATAATCATGTCGGCGCCTTTTTCATCATTTGGTCAAGGGATTCAAAGTGAATTACCATATGTGGGCATTGACTGGGATGCCTATCATCAATCCCTGAGCACACTACCAAGTTGGAATCCGCTTCCACCCGGTCCGGATGACCCTCCTCTGCCTCCGGCTCATTGTTGGGACAATGGGGAGACTCCGGGAAACGAAAACTGCACGAATACCATTGATGGGATCAATTATCTTTCAATGCCTTCCCGAAACCAGTCACAATGCGGTCTCTGCTGGTTGTACGCAATAGTACATACACTCGAGTTGCAGTATGCCATCGAGCTGAACATCCCCGCCATGGAGCTTTCAATACAACACGCCATTTCTTGCACGGCCACTGGATGCAAAAGTAATTCCAAGTGCTTCGATGGTCATAGACCCATGTTCATGATGGGTGCGCTCGGTACCTTCGGCTTCATAGGTTTTTTGCCGGAATACGGGTTTGTACTCGAAGAAGACTATCCGACCGCCGAAAATGCACTGGACATGGACTTTTCCTGGAATTGCCCGAATTGCAATGAGTTTAAAAATGACCCGTCGGTTGAGTATTACAGGCCGGCCGACAAGTCATATGTCGGTGAATATGGACAGCAAACAGACGAACAGACAATGATGATGGCCTTGCTGCAAGGACCGGTATATTCCGGCTTTCGAACAACCGGCGGTTTCTTCGTAGAATGCCGGGATCCGGAGCAGGATCGAATCGGTCATGCAGTTTCCGTTGTGGGCTACAAAAACCACGGCCGGACATTGGTCATTAAAAACAGTTGGGGAGAGGATTATTTACAGGAAATGGATTGGGATGAATGGAAACCCTGCGGTTTGACGACATCGGCTTTCCGTTACACCGAACTGTCTGATCCGGAGCCGTTTGTAGGAGAATAGTTTTGTTATGAGGACTGGGACGAGGATTCTGTGCCGAACGGCGTGGACAACTGCCGGACGGCAACGGCGTGGGTGACGTCTGCGACCCGGACATCGACGGAGACGGGATCAGGAACAAATACGACTGCAACGAATACAACCCGTTCGTTGGAGCCGACAGGGACGGAGACGGGATATGCGACGAGCACCTTGATGTGGGGAGAATTCCCGGGAACCACGAAAACTGCATCGATTACTGCGAATACGCAGATTCCTATTATTCCGATTTCGACCTGGAATGGTGCAAAGAAACTTGTGAGGTGGACAACTGCATCCGGCGGGAAGCTGAATGACATGCAAATCCGAGGTCAGGAGATCTACATAGCGGGAATGCAGGGTCTGCGAATAACCGCGGCCGATCCGTCTCTCGGAATGCACTCGGAAGCGCGCGGACCCGGATACACCGCTATGACCGGGATTTCACTCAATGGAAACAAGGCGTTTGTTTCCCGCCTCGGTTTGCACGGACTGGTGGTATTCGATGTAAGAACCCCTGCATCGCCACTGGAACTCGGAAGAACATTCACCTTCGGCGCATCCTGGGACGTAGCGGCCTACGGCGACCGCGTGTACGTTGCTCACGGCATACTCGGAATCGGAGTCTACGATGTGAGCGATCCGCAAAACCCGGTGTGGATCCGGCAGATATGGCCCGGAGGAAGAATAGAAACCGTTTCGATCCACCGAGGTCTACTTGGAGCAGGAAGAAAGAACGGCCGCGTTTATCTCTACGACATACGAGGCGGAGAACACGAACCGGTGGGAGAAGTAAACGCTGGGTGGGCCTTGGACCGGGTGGAATTCAAAGACGGCAGACTGTGGGTTTTAAGGAATAACGGAAACGCCGCTGCTGTATTCGAGCAAAACCCAGAACGCGAATGGGTCAAGGTCGGAGAAGTGACCAACGAAGCAATTCGTCACTTATTCGGCCGAACGAGCGGAGCTCGCGGCTACACCATCGGCAGAAACACTGTGGAAGCATACATGTTCGAGCCTGCGAATTAAACACTGTAAAACCAGAGGAGTAACTTGCCATGGCAATTAAAATAATCGACATAAAGCCGGCGGCTGCATGCTTGATTACCGCGATGTTGCTGTTCCACCCCGGTTGCGGATGCAGCGAAAAAAGCGAGGCCGAAACCGACGCGGCAATCGACGCCCATATCACAGACGCGGGAGACGCGGATATTGCAGACGCGGATGCATCCCCCTCGCTTCCCGACGGCGAGACTCAGCACACTTTCTGCGACGAACCTTTTTTCAAGCTCCCCATCCACGGTCCGACCCAGGAGACTTACCACCTCACGATGTGGAAAGAAGAGATAGTCTACTCCGTAACCGAACCCAACACCACCAAGAGAGACATCTATCTTATGGATCTTTCCACCTGCATAGAAAAACGCATTTCATATAGTGGACGGGGAACAGGAGCGGCCGTAGATGACGAAAAAATCATTTGGCGAGATTCACGAAACGCGTCCGATGATCCTTATCACTGCGATGATTTCTTCAAGTACGACTTCTCCGTGGGTCAGGAAGAACGCATTACTAATAATCCGGAGTGTAAAGGAGGAGTAACACTTTACGGAGACTGGCTTGCCTATAGACAAGCCGAATCCACCACATCCGAGCGGACCAATCTCATTCTCACGAAATACGGAAGCGGAGAAGAAAAGATCATCGTACCCGGCACCTGGCTCCCAATCAGCCCTGTTCTGTCCGAGCGATATCTTGTATTCGGCGCTCAGTCCATTGACTCGACCTCGATGGGCCGTGATGCTTACTATTACGACCTGGTCGAAGAAACCCTGAACCGCGTCACCGAAACATCAGACATATTCTGTAATCAGTTGCAGTCTTCGGGAGATTGGTTCATGTATGCCGGCAGCTATTATTCAATGCAAATGCCGTTCAGAGTCGGACTCTACAACATTCCTGAAAAACGGCACATCGCCCTCTCTCCTGATGAAGATGCGATTCCCAGCATAGCCCTGCACGAAAAACTGGCCGCGTGGACCACCATGATCTACAGTGGAATCCATTACGCAGGTCCGGTGGACATTGAGATGTACGACATAAAGCAAGAAACCAGAAGGAGGCTAACCAAAGAATCCGGCGGACTGGGTGCAATCGCCATGTTTTTCCCTTATCTTGTGATGGCTGATGCAAAGATATATACCGGCAATATACTCCAAAACGACTTCTACGTGGCAAACCTTGTTAAGCTGGGGATCACCGACGAGGATGGAAACCTCCTTCCCGGCGAGGGAGTGATCGAACCTCCCTGACCTTGAGAGATACATGAATTTCGGCAGGCGGATTTCGCTTATGGAGACAGGACCGATTTTGACATTGGAAACAAGTCCGGACTTTGACACTTAATTGTTCAAACAAGCAAAAAAAAGCCTAAAAAGTCAATGATTTCAAGGGGGGTATTTTAAGAAAGCAAAAAACCTAGTGAAACAAAATGTGCTGCAATGCAGTTTTTATTGGGGTGATAAGAAAATCATCTGATATACAGTTTCCATGTTCGTCAAAACTACCAAAAACTCTGCTGGGCAGAAATATTATCATTTGGTTGAATCATACTGGGAAGGTGGGAGAAGTCGTCAGCGCACGCTGATGTCACTCGGCCGCGCCGGCGAGGATCGCATGGGAGATGTGGTCGCCGCTATCAGCAAACACAAGGAAGTGTTTACTATTCTGGAAATAGCCAAGAGCATCTCAGTAAAAGACACGTTCATTTTGGGGCCTCTGCTTGTTTTGAAAAGATTGTTCAAGACGAGCGGAATCGACAATGTACTAGATTATGTGGCAAAGCAGCACCCAAAGCTTGGATTCGATTTGCGTAAATTGGTGTTTACCATGGTGGTGTCGCGATTTGTGAATCCGGACTCGAAGCTCAAAATTTACCAGCATTGGCAAAATCAGTTCTATCCACCAATGCTGGACAGTAACATCCAACTACATCAATTGTATCGAGCACTGGATGTTTTGTCGGCACACAAGGACGAAATAGAGAAGAGACTGTTTTACTACGACCGGGATCTGCTGAGCTTGAATGTGGACGTGGTGCTGTACGACCTGACAACGCTGCGGTTCGAGAGTACACGGACAGACCTGGGAGAGCTTCGGCAATTCGGATATAGCAAAGAGCGGCGGAGCGATCTTACTCAAGTTGGATTGGGACTTCTGATCACACCAGAAGGGGTGCCAATAGGATTCGAGGTGTATCCGGGCAATACGTTTGAAGGGAAAACAATAGAATCTATCATTGATAAGCTGCGAGGAAAATACCGCGTAAGGCGATTTATTTTTGTAGGGGACAGAGGCTTATTCTCAAAGAGGAATCTGGCGGCTCTCAAAGGAGAAAAAAAGCTAGGCGAATTCATCGTGGGCATGAAGCTTGGTGTTTTCAAAAAAAGGCACAAAGAGTTTTACGATAACAGTCGATTTCACTTTTTGAATAAAGAACTTGCGGTGTACGAAACCAAACACGAAGATGATCGGTGCATCATTACCTGGTCGAAGACCCGAGCTGAACGTGACCGGCGGGCGCGAGAAGATGTGTTGGATAAAATACGACGCAAACTTTCAAAGAAGAAAATTGCGCCAAAGGATTTCGTTTCCAATAAGACCTACCAAAGATATGTGTCGGGCTTAGCCGACGGGAAAGAGCTTGTACTCAATGAAGCAGCAATTGCGGAGGACGCTTCCCGCGACGGTTTCTTCGGCGTGGTCACCAATGTAGAAAGCATGAGCGCTCAAAAAATAGTCGAGAATTACAAGACTCTTTGGATCATTGAAGATGCATTTGGCGAAATCAAAGGCAACCTCAAAGCACGACCTGTATTTCATTGGACAGATTCGCGAATCACCGGACACCTGATGTTATGTTTTCTGGCGTATTACTGCGAATCACTGATGACTATATCTCTGCGAGAAAAAGGCGTCATGCTGGATAGCCCTGCGATGAATGACGAAACCATTGATCCTCGTCCATTGACGGTTTTCGAAGCAATGCGAGAACTCCGGGAGGTTAGAGCAATACCTGTCAAGTTGCGGGGTAACACAATCTGGGTGCGTACCGACATCGCGAAAAATGCGTTTAAGCTTTTTTTCAGCTATCGGGCTCAAACCACCACCCAAGGTCTTGACTGTCCAAAATAAACCAAATCCTAGTGGCACAAACTCGAATAGCGCCCATAACTAATTGTAATTAAAGAACTTTATATTTCGAAGTGTCAAAGTCCGGATTTAATTTTCTCTTTGTTTTTTTAAAAAAACGTCGCCCAAGCCCCATCCCAAGCCTCCGACAGGAGGGATTTCGGGATGGAAACTGACTACCTCGGCCTCCAGATGTAACGAGGGCGGCAAGCGTTTCCGGTGATCATGGGAGGTGCCATGTTCTTATCAACCAAATCTTCGGCTCTTCGATAGCTTCTCCTCAACCCTGGAAACTGATGGGTGAAAGTCCGATCATGGATAACTGTAGACCACCTACGGTGGATAAATGATTCCCTCAAACTGTCCATAAACCTTTTTTTGATCTCTCGATCTCTCTCAGGGTCACCTGTGATGTTTTCGGCCCAGGTGTATGCGTCGTTTACTCCCATTATGTGTAGATGGCCACGTCCCCCTGCGATGACGTTATAGTATGGATGATAGGGCACGAAAACATCCGGTCCTTGAGCTTTCAAATAAGAGATGAATCTCCGGGTTTCGCGCATGTGTTCCACCGACGGAACAGTGGAGGATGGAGCGAACCACGTGGAAATCACCTGCCCGGCTAAAAACCCCAACCCCGCCAAACCCAACACAGGCCCTTTCCAGGACAGTTTTGTTTTGCTGTATGGTGAGTTTTTATGGATGCAACCGGAGAAATGATCCTGTGGTCGAGTCGAGCCGGATCTGTTTGATAAATCATCTTGTTGAGATGCAGTTCTGCGAAAACTAAGAGAAAACCCGGATCCGGGCTCTCGCCTCCCACCGCCCCAGAGCCCGGCTCCATCTACTGCAGCCACTGCGGCCATAAGCGAGCCGAAGAAAACAGCAGGGATATAGGCGTTGTCATAAGCTCCCTGGGTGGCGCTCCCCACCACCGCGACCGCAAGCCCGCAGCCTGTCATAAGAAAAAGATAAAAAGCCTCTTTTGATATCCAGCGGCCGAAGACCGCTGATATGGGCCACGCAACCACAAGCACCCACACCGGCAAACCCCAGAGTAAGAGCTTCTCCGGCGTTTCGGGCCAAAAACGATCCCACAAAAACTCATGACTCTGATGAAGCCGGTAGATATAAACCCAAAACCACCCCCCGGTGAGTCTCTGACCAAGGAACACAAACCCAACTACCAGGGATGAAATCAAAAAGATAAAGAGAACCGTCTTTTTCCAGGGCGCGGTGAACGCCATGGCCACCGCCGTAGCTACTATAAAGGGGGCTGCGGTTTGTTTGGTAAAAAACGCGCCGGTCAAAAGGAGAGCGCCCAGCACAACCCGGAAGTTTTCATTTTTTAACAGGGATCGTCTGTCTCCATTTCTGCTGTCGGAAACTTCAAGATATCGTGGGGCAG
>JAABSF010000341.1 GCA_011390535.1 Deltaproteobacteria bacterium
GGTAATGGCCTGTGACACGAGGGGCAGGGCGTCCGCCGGGCTTGCCCCTGTCATTGAGCCCGAGCCCCCAGGGCGCACGTAAAGTACCGAGTTGGCCACATAAAGCTCCCGGTGAGTGGGGGACAGGTTGTTCCCGCCCAGGTCCTGGATACCGTCGGTGAAATCCACTGTGTAGCGAACACCATCGGCTAGGGAGGTCACGTTGAAGCTCCAGGTGATGTTGTCTGAGGTAGAGAACCCTGACAGGACGGCGCCATTGTCAACGGTCACGTGGCTGCCGTTAACCCCTGTAACCGGTTCGGAGAAGGTGACCGAGGCGGTGAAGCCGGTCGTGCCGTTTGCGAGGATTCCCCCCGAGAGGAAGTTGTCGGATACAATATATGGTAGCGTGAGATCGGCTTCAGTAGTGGTGGCGCTTAGCTCCTCATCATTGGAATCGCTGTTCCCGGCGAGATCCCTGGCCCGCACAACAAAATAATAGGTTGTCTCTGCCGAGAGCCCGGTCACCAGAAACTCGGTGGCGCCTGCCGAGGTTGTGTGGCTGGGGGATCCATAGGTTTGACCACCTGAGATGTCGGCCTGAAACACATCGTACACTATCTCGTTCGCCGCTGTCGTATCATCGCTCGCTGCGCTCCATGAGAGATGGACTTGGGAAGAGCTCATAGCTGTTGCCTCCTCGAGCCCGTCAAACAGCGGCGGCGTGGTGTCGGGATCCTCCAGTGTTGAGGCCGAGCGTGTCACGGTATTGGTGTCACGGTTGCCCGCGAGGTCGCGGGCCCTCACCCCAAACCAATAGGTGTCCCCTGGGTTCAGCCCAAACACCGTGAAGGAGGTCATGCCGGCCTCCGTGGTATAGACGGGAGTTGAGAAATCCACAGTTTCCTCGGATGCCCCCTGATACACCTCGTAGACGATGTCGTCCGAGGAGGTGACATTATCAGTGGCGGCGGTCCAGGTGAGCTGGATCTGCGCGTTAGAGATCCCCGTGGCTGTTTCAATCCCCTCAAAACTGGGCGGCTCATTGTCCTCTCCATCGGTGTTCACGCAGCGGGGTGGACCGCCTGAGTAGTTGAAGGCAGTGTCAAAAGCGAAGACGCGGTAACAGAATCGGCCGGGTTCCGGAGGTGTATCGATATGGGCATTGGCTGTGTTCGGCCCTCTGAAGATCACCGTTGACGGGCCGATGGCGTCCTCCGGGACATACTCGACCCCATCTTCGGGGACGCCGTCAGGTCCCTCTTGGGCCTGACGCAGGACCAGTACACCGTGGAGGTCGGCGTCTCCGGGAAGGACCCACTCGAGTTCTACCGTTTCCCCTTCGACGGAGGCAGTAAAACCGGTGGGAGCGTCCGGCGGGGTGGTATCAGGATCAGAGTCACCCCCTTTGCCGCCACAACCACCAAGAAGCAGAACAATAGCCAAAACAGCCATCCATTGAAATTTCATATCATCACTCCTCTCCGTAGTAATACGCCGTCGTAAAGTTCTTAGTACGTTTTTGGGAAGCACTTATTCCCATTAGGTGTGCATGCCATAACAAAAGCCGGATTCAGGACGCCGGTGAACCATCCGGTTTACCCATTAGAATCATTAAAAGGATCATCGAAGTTGACGGGTTCGCTGTCAAGTGGCCCAGCAGGTCAGGTCAGGGCAGGGTGATCGCAAAGTAGCACGGGCAGGCTTAAAGTGGTTCTCAGCTCTCTCGGTCGGCCTGGTTGTCCTTCGGATTTGTGGTTGTAGGGTGAAAGAGACCCGGAATACTATCTTTTTCGGTTAACAGCGAAATCGGCCATTTTCAGCAATTGAGAACGCCAGGGAGTATGAGGCAGGGAAGTCAGCTTGGATTCAGCTTTACGGGCATGCTCTTTGGCCATCTCCATTGCACGCTTTAATGCATCTGTCTCTTTGACCATTTGAGAGATTTGCTCTGTCGGCTTGAGGTTGTGATCTGGTTTTCCCGGTGTGGTTTCGGTTTCATGTTCAGCGGTCTCTTTGTATTGCCGGATGAGTTTTTCGATCTTGGGATTTTGTCGGGAGGCTAGGATAACGGGTAAAGTAAAATTGCCTTCTTTAAGATCTTGCCCAACGGATTTGCCGAGCAATGTTTCGTCACCGCTCATGTCGAGCACGTCATCTGTTATTTGAAAAGCCAAACCCAGTTGATAACCAAAAGCCGAAAGACATCTGGTCAAGGTGGGGTCGCCGATTTCCGCGCAAGAGCTGCACCACGACATCAAAGAAGCTGTTTTCCCTTTTATGATCCGGTAATAAGTCTCGATTGACAGTGATGGATTCGTTTTTTGTTTTAACTGTACCAACTCTGAAACAATCATCGCTCGGACAGTCTTATTTATACTGGAGAAAGCTCTCATGTCGTCGGTCTTCTGGATTCGATCCAGCGCCATGGAGAGGCAATAGTCACCTCCAAGCACCGCGAAAGTGTTACCCCAGATTAAATGCGATGCTGTTAGGTTTCTTCTTGTCTCGGCTCTGTCTACAACGTCGTCATGAAAAAGGCTCGCGGAGTGGATCCATTCCGCTGCACAAGCTATGTTTATTGCTTTCTCTTTTGAAATTTCCAGTGCTTTGCTTCCAAGGAGGACCACAACGGGGCGAAGCCTCTTGCCCCCGGCATCCATGAGATGGGCCAGGAGTTGATGCAGTTCGTCGAGATCTTCCAGGTCGTCTCTTTGTTTGCGGAGCTCTTTATCAAGTGCTAGGAGATCTGCGGACAAGAGGTCGAGCCATGGAAGCTTAGGTTTATTTTGTTCTTCTTTTGAAAACTGTTTTTTATGCATTTCCTCGAATGATTGGTACTGCTTGGAATAGAATGCAAGGAAAAATGTACTTGGCTTTTCCCCCATGCTCAGCCCTAAGAAACAAAATACAGTGGCCGGTGTGCTCAGGGCAACCGCAAAAGCCTAGAGTTGACAATATGGTGTCGATCAGGATGGATTGTGGCCTCAGAAAAAGCTCTTAATGGTTGTATTTTTGGCTTTTAATTTGATTTGAAAGAGGTTTTGTTTCAAAAATGATTATGACGTTTTGATTTGTGATTATTCCCCAACGGAGGTTTTCGTGAAAGCTGCTTTTGTTCATTCTGACAAAATAAATAAATACTCCTATGGTGCCGAGCATCCATTTGTAGCCGCCAGGTCTGGAAAGACTCTGGAGATGTGTCGAGAGAGGGGGCTCATGGATTCTTCGGTCGAGCACATCATACCACAGCCGGCCTCACGCAAAGAGGTGTCCAGGTTTCATGAAGATGATTATCTCGATCTCCTGAGCACCGCGGAAGCGGGTGAAGTCTCTCTGAGATGGCTTGAGTATGGGTTAGGCAAGGCTGAGTGTCCTGTTTTTCCCGGGCTCTGGGACTATTCTTTGCTTGTTGCAGGTGGGAGCCTGGAGGCTGCTCGTTTAGTAGCCGACAAGAAGTTTGAGCGAGCGTTTCATCCCGCCGGTGGGTTGCATCACGCTCATCCACGGTCAGCCGGCGGGTTTTGTTATATCAATGATGTCGTTCTAGCCGTTATGGAGTTGAGGCGCAGAGGGTTGAGGGTTGCGGTGGTGGACATTGACGCGCATCATGGTGACGGCACCCAACAGGCCTTTTATAACGATCCGAATGTTCTAACGATCTCTATACACGAGTCCGGTAAGACGCTTTTTCCGTGGGGAGGTTGGGAGGATGAACGGGGTGAGGGAAAGGGTGAAGGGTATAACCTGAATATTCCTCTCCCGGTGGACACATACGATGAGGTTTTTTTGACTGCTATAGGTGAAATCGTGATGCCGGCGGTGGTTCAGTATGACCCGGACATTCTGCTCACCGAGGTAGGGGCGGATATTCTTACAGTGGATCCCTTGGTGCACCTTTCAATGACGAACAACGCAGTCGCTGACTCCTTGGAAATGATGGATAAGCTTAGATTGCCGTGGGTGGTCGTGGGAGGTGGTGGTTATGCTGTGGATGCAACCGTCAAAGCATGGACGCTCGCATGGTCGGTGGTCGCCCGGCAGTTCCTGGATGATCCATACGCTGGTGTCATCGGTGGAATGATGACAGGCCTTGCGGATGTTCAGGAGGGTGATTTGCGTGATCGGGCCAGGTATAACACACCCG
>JAABSF010000342.1 GCA_011390535.1 Deltaproteobacteria bacterium
ACGGTTGGCCTTTGCGGTTTCAGTTACTGCTTCTGTGGCGATGCTTATCAACTTTGAAGACTCTCCGTCGGTTGAGTCCAGGTTTCGGAGATTGTCTAGAGCTTGCTCAAGAGAGTCTTCCGATATGGGTGCAGGGTTCAAGCTCATCCCGCATAGATAATTGATGAAAGCCGTCCTGAATATGTCACCTAGAGTTACACTCGCAGGTTCACTTGGTGAAGCTTCCGCCAGACCTTCTTGGGTGAGCAATGATGGCGATGTCCCCATGATGTCGAACAACAGCGGCCACTGCATTGCCAGGTCTTCCACAAGTGAAGCTGCGTGGCGAATATCACCGGAGTTTTCAAAAGGTCTCGTTCCCTCTCTGGGAGGGGTGTCGAATCTCCGACTCAGCTCTGGTTTTCTTTGTGACAAGGCCACCACCAGCTCGTCCCATGGGCAATCCAGTAAGGTGGTGCCGTGTGGAGCCAGGGAGAGCCGTCCTTCTTGTCTGAGAGTATTTACGAGCTTGCTCAGATTGTATGTTAGCGTGTATCCAACCCTGAAGAGCCTCATCATGGTCAAATTGCCGAAAGCTTTGGCCCCCAGTTCTGGATCGCCTCGGCATACATATTCGAGACCTAAGCTGATATAGCGACGAGTCATTCGTGCATATTGTTGAACTTTTGCAAGATCAGGGCTCTCCACGAGATCGGCCGCCAAAAGACGATTCGCTACCCGCGCCATACCGTGGCTCAGTCGTTCCATTTCTTTTGGATCTTTTATCGGATCCAAGCAAGCACCGAAAAAGTCGGTGGCCGGTGTCTCTTGGGCCATGATCTTTTGCACAGCGATCGATGGAGCATCTTCATTCTCAACGGGAGGGGGATCCGGTTGGCCTTCTTCTAAACTCAGCTTCGACAGATCCACAGGGGCGTACAGCCGCAACGCTTCATAGTAATCCGCGAATCCCAGATCCTGAAGGCGTCCGGAAGCCCAACGATATGAAGTCTCTTCCAATTCTGCGAGAGGCTCCCAGCGAGCGACCATCAATGCGCGCTTTCCCAAAGTTAAGTTGACAGAGTAAAGCTTCTCCAGAAAGCTGCTGGTGACTCTGTACTCTTCAATTCTTTCTTCGTCGAGGGGAAAAACTGCATAAAAACTGTCGGGTGATCTCCAGGGGCCTTCGATAAATTCATCAGGCTCGTCTTCAAGTGAAATATCCACAATTCTGCTTGATTGGGCGATAAATGCGCCCACAAGCTCGGGATCCAATTCTTTCACAATCCGGTGAAACGGGCCGGTGCTAAGTTGACATAAAACAGCCAGCCAAGAGAGCCCTCTCCGAAGATCAATTCTATCACCTATCCAGATGTCCAGGTCAAAAAAAGCTTGAACTTGCTCCGGGGATGATATGGCTACAATATCGATAGCATCTTTGAATCCGATCTCTTGGATAGCGAAATAAACGTCGGTTGCAGGTAATAATGGTAGGGTGTTTTCCACATTAGGAAAATCCATGACTGCAGAGGCATAACCTCGGCTACCGGCTTTGTACAGAAGATTCTTAAGCGCTGTTACGTCTTCATCCGAAGGAACAGCCTTGATGTTTTTGTTGATGTTTTTGTTGCTGTTTTTTCTGGTGATGTAAGGGGTCATTCTACAACTTTTGATTTTTGATGTTTTTGGATTGTGTTACTTTTTGCCGAAACTCCGGCAAAGGCATTGTCCAAGGCCCTGAATAACCTGTATTAATCTCTTTGTCCACGAGTCTCTTGACACCTGTTCTTTTTCTTATATAAACCGCCTCTGAAAGCAATCCGCCTATTGAAAGCAGGTTGTTTTTGATAGACCATACGACGATGAAGTTGTTTTTGTCTTTAAGGTTCGGAGTTTGTTTTCAATTTAGGTGACGGCGCTGCGGTTTTTGGGGCGTCGACAAGTGGCAAGTCACGGGGTTTTGGTCCCCGCATTCGCAGGTTCGAATCCTGCCGCCCCAGTTAGGGGCTGACTCAAAAATAGGATCGCAGGACGAGGGCGTCGAGACGTTCGGCCTGCAAGGTGCGAGAACGAGAGCGCGTTTTTTGGCGCACCGCACTTAACGAGCAGGACGGGATGGATCGACGTTCGAATCCCGAAGTTATTTGTGAGTCAGCCCTAAATGAGCGTCCGGTTTCTCCGGACGCGTTTTTTTGTGGAGAGAAATAAAATGCAAGGTCGACAATTGGCAGTGGAGATAAGGCGCGAAAAGGGTAAAGGGGCGGCGAGGCGGTTACGTTCCCAAGGGATGGCTCCGGCAGTCTGTTATGGAAAGGGGCGGGAGTCTTTTATGTTAAAAGTGGATCCTCGGGTTCTAAAAAAGTCCCTGGACGAAGGGCTCAGGATGAATACGGTGCTGAGCCTCGATGTAAAGGGTATAGGCGCTCCGAAAGATCCGGTAATGGTGATGATCAAAGATTATCAAGTGGATACTCTCACCGACAGTCTCATTCACACCGATTTTTTCGTTGTAGATGAGAAGACGCCGGTTGAGGTAAAGGTTCCCTTGTCTCTTGTCGGTACGGCGCAGGGCGTTAAGGCCGGTGGCTTCCTGCAACCTTTCTTTTTCGAGTTACCTGTGAAGAGTCTTCCTCACAAGATTCCGGTTCAGATCGAATTTGATGTTAGTGAGATGGAGATTGGTGATATAGCGCGAGTGAGAGATCTCCAAACCGATGAAGATCTGACGATATTATTGGAGAAGCAGCAAGGTATAGCCGGTATTGTTTCAGGTAAGGTGAGGGATGCCCTGATAGAGGCGGCTGAGAGTGGTGCCGAAGTTGAAGGTGTTGAGGGTGAGGGTGAAGAAGGCGCTACTGGTGAAGGAGAAGGTGAAGGGGCTGCGGAAACTGACGGGGCTTCCTCCTAGAAGATCTTCTTGCAAAGGAACGGAAGCGCTTGGGCATCGAGTCCTCGGTTCGGGAAAGGGCGTATTGATGATATTAGGGCTGACTCAAGAATAAGATCGCAGGACCGAGGGCGTCGAGGCGCCAGGCCTGCAAGGCGCGAGGAGGGCGAATACATTGACGTATTCAACCGACGAGAAACGCAGCAGGTCGGGATCGAACGGCGTCCGAATCCAGAAGTTGTTTTTGAGTCGGGCCTTAGTGGTGGGGTTGGGTAATCCAGGACTGAAATATGCCGATACCCGCCATAATTTTGGTTTTCAGGTGCTTGAACGTTTCTGGCGCCGTAGACGTGAGGGTTTTGGTTGGGTTGAACGGCTCTTTCGTGGTCGGCCGAAAAAAATGGACGCCCTCCATTCAATGGGGGCGTCTTTTACCATGGAGAAGCCGGGCAATGAAACCGGCGAAACCTCAGTGCTTTGTATATGGCCGATGACATACATGAATAACTCGGGAGTTGCAGTTTCCGCAGCATCTCGAAGCTTTGATGTTCCGGCCGATAAAATACTGGTGATCCATGATGATCTGGATTTACCATTGGGCCGGCTAAAGGTGAAGCAAGGCGGCGGCGCGGGAGGGCATAAAGGGCTCAAGTCCATTATGGGCGAATTGGGTGACCGGGGTTTTGCTCGGATTCGCGGTGGAATAGGGTGCCCGGAGCCGGGTGGAGACATAGTTGATTATGTTCTGAGCCCTTTTCCTTTTGAAGATCGCTCCTTGGTCAACGACATGATCGAAACCGCTTGTGATGCAATCGATGTAGTGCTGCGGGAAGGGACCGTAGCCGCTATGAACAGGTTCAACGGAACGTGACAAAGGTTTTTGGAGGCAAGACATGGATATTCTTTTGTATGGAGTACCTGCTGTAGGGTTAATGGCTCTTTTATTTGCCTGGAGGAAAGCCGCCTGGGTGAAAAAACAGGATGCCGGCTCCGATCGAATGAAAGAGATCGCCTCGGATATTCAAGATGGGGCCATGGCGTTCCTATCAGCCGAGTACAAGAGGCTATCCTTTTTTGTGGCTATAGTGGCCATTCTTTTGGTTGTGGCCAACTATACCAAAGATGACAGTCACGCACTTATAGCGTTGTCTTTTCTTATCGGCGCGGTGTGTTCCGGTCTGGCCGGTTACTTTGGCATGAGGGTGGCGACCAGCGCTAATGTCCGTACGACTCAAGCCGCTCGGACTGGTTT
>JAABSF010000343.1 GCA_011390535.1 Deltaproteobacteria bacterium
TGCATGCCGGTCTCATCCCCGGCTTTTCTTTTCTGTGAGTGGGCAACGGCTTCTTCCTTTTTGCGGGCCGAGCTTTTCTCATCATCTTTACAAGAGAACAAAAAAAGCACCGCCGGGATTACCGCAGCCAATATCAGCTTAAGGGCTGACTCAAGATGTATGGTCATTTTAGTCCTCGACACAACAAACATTGGATACCAGACAATAGATAACAGACAATAGATAACAGACAATAGACAACAAACAATAGTCAATAGGGAATAGGGAATAGGCAATAGATAACAGACACCTTCGCCCGATCAAGATCTCTTCAATGAATCCGAGTTGAGGTGTTCAAGATTCGCTGATACTAACGAGCTTTGTCTTGAGCGACATTCCGCCCATCTTCATATCCATTTCATAAGCGATGTAATTATCATCTACACACACGGTCTGAGAAGGGAGCACAGGTGAAGAGACCTTCATTTTGTGACATTTCACGTTCTTGCCTTTATAAATAACCGTCTCCCTGCCGATAATCTCATGGGTAAAGAGCACACCCTTGTTTCCAAACTGGGGCTGAAATTTCAAATAAGAGTATTTTGTCCCGGCCTTGAACCCTTTGGATTTGGTAAGCTCACCAACGGAATAAGGAAACAGCCATTCATTCTTATAAGGCAACGTATTAGTGCCCGTGCTGTCGGTGACAACCATCTTCCCATCTTTATAGACACCTTTTGCTTCCATTTTTGAAACACCTTGATCCATGAGCACCCTAAAGGAAACAGGTGTGCCGGAAAGCTTCTCCGTAAAAACCTCATAGGCTCTTATCTTTATGCTCAGCCCGGCCCGTACTATTTTCATTCGCGCATCGGCGATGGTTGTAACCTCATCTTTAGAAAAGGTCTCTTCTGCAATCAAAGTCCCTATTTTGTTTTCACCTAGATAAAGATCATACAGTAACTTGCGATTCTTGCGCTCTCCGCCTTTCCCGGCTCTCACATCGACAGGCTCTGTCTTGACTTTGTCATCTCTCCGGGCCACAGCCTTATCTTCAGCAGATGTTCCCTTGTCTACTGCATCCCTTGGTTTTGCGACCTTTTCACCATCACGCTGTTTACCGTCACCGTTTTCACCCCCTCCACTCTGCTCCGCCCCTGCTCCTTCTTTCCCGGACCTCTCCTTTGCAGTCCGATCAGTGACCACCGACGGCTTCTCTTTCTCCTCTTTACTTACTTCCGTTTTCTTCTCTTTCTCTTTACACCCTGTAAAACAAACACTTACAGTAAGCAGAGACGCAAAAAAAACAGCCGCAGAGAAAACAACAAAATATAAACCTTTTGTCTTGCCCATAACCCGGCTCTTCCTTTGTTCCATAGAAACCCGTGCAAACTCCAACATATTTATTTCCTGTTCGGCATTATGTGTCCAAATATGTGTCCAAATATGTGTTTAAAAGATAGATTAACATCAATTTTCTACAGCCCACGGAACATTGGAAGCCTGATGCTAAATCTTAAGGGCACCCTCGGCAGACGCGACAAACAGTTATTCACCTTTGAGAAGCGGCAATTCGGGGAGCGTCAAGACCTCTTTGATATGTGCCAACGCCCACTCGAGATCATCTTTTTCAATTACCAGAGGCGGCGCAAACCGGATCACATCGTAATGGGTCTCTTTACACAGAATCCCTCTATTCATCAATGCCTCGGCGAAACGGCGCGCACCCTTCGCGCTCTCTTTCAGAACCACTCCCACCAAGAGCCCCTTTCCGCGCACGTGGTCAACGTAGGGGCTGTTAAAGGACCTGAGCTTTTCCCTGAAATAGGACCCCAGCTCCGCCGATCGTTCCGCCAGTTTTTCCTTTTGCAAGACATCCAGTGATGCACGCGCCACGGCAGCACCCAAAGGATTGCCCCCAAAAGTGCTCCCATGTGATCCCGGATCAAAAACACCCAGAATCTCACGGCTCGCCACTGCGGCAGAGACCGGATAAATCCCACCGCCCAGCGCCTTGCCCAAAATGAGCACGTCAGGAACAGCGCCATCTTCATGCTGGTAACAAAACCGCTTCCCGGTTCGGCCGAAGCCCGTTTGAATCTCGTCATCAACCATGAGCACGCGGTTCTCACTGCATATTTCGCGCACCTTCTTGAGGTAACCATCGGGGGGAACATTCACTCCCGCCTCCCCCTGAATGGGCTCAAACAAAAACGCGCAAGTGTTGGGGGTAATGGCGTTTTTCAGCGCTTCGGCGTCACCATACTCCACCTCTATGAAGCCGGGAGTGAGAGGACCGAAACCCTCTTTGTAGGAATCTTCAGAGCTAAAACTTATAACAGTGGTTGTCCTGCCGTGGAAGTTCCCGCTACAAACAATAATCTCGGCTTTGTTTTCCGGGATACCTTTTACATTATAGCCCCAACGCCTCACCGCTTTGATTGCCGTTTCCACGGCCTCCGCGCCCGTGTTCATGGGCAAAGCCATTTCCATCCCACAATATTCAGTCAGCTCTTTAAGGAAGGGCCCCAACTGATCATTGAAAAAAGCCCTTGACGTGAGCGTAAGCTTGTCAGCTTGTTTCTTCAGGGCATCAACAATGACGGGATGCCTATGACCATGGTTAACTGCTGAATAACAGGACAAACAATCCATATACCTGTTGCCCTCTACATCGTATACCCAAACACCTTCTCCTTTGTTAAGCACCACGGGCAGCGGCTTATAGTTATGCGCTCCGTAACAACTCTCCATTTCCATAAGATCCTGAGACTGTTTACCCACATGATCTCTACCGATAGCGTCACCATCTTTTGTCATCTCTTATCTCCTCTGTCCTTATCTCCTCAGCCCTTATCTCCTCTGTCCCTATCGCCTCTGTTTAGTACTTCTTGGTCACGCCTTTCCCCTTTTATCTTAGGACTGACTCATATTCTTGAGTCAGCCCTTAATCAACAGAGCTCTAACCCTGAGACTGCCCGATGAACGCACGGCGGCCTAAATACTCTGCAGCTTCCCCTAGTTCTTCTTCAATTCTCAAAAGCTGGTTATATTTTGCGATCCGGTCACTCCGACAAACGCTCCCTGTTTTTATTTGCCCTGTGTTCAGCGCAACAGCAAGATCCGCGATAAAAGTGTCCTCGGTCTCTCCTGAACGGTGAGAGACAACCGCAGCAAAACCAGCATCTTGAGCTGTTTTTATGGCTTCTATAGTCTCGGTGAGGCTCCCGATCTGATTCAGCTTGATCAGAATTGCGTTCGTTGTTTTTTCACGAATGCCACGCCGCAACAATTCAGGGTTGGTAACATAATTGTCATCACCCACGAGCTGCACTCGATCACCGATTCGTTTCGTCAGCTCGGCATAACCATCCCAGTCGCTCTCTGCGTGGCTGTCCTCTATCGAAACTATGGGATAAGAATTTACCAGCTCTTCCCAAAATGCCGCCATTTCCTCGGAGCTCAGCTTCTTTTTTTCCACGTTATAAGTCTTCGTGGATTCGTCATACATCTCGCTCGCCGCCGCATCAACCGCCAGCGCCACATCTTTTTTCGGCTTGTAACCCGCCTTTTCAATAGCTTTCACAAGATACTCCAACGCCTCCTGTGTGCTCTCAAGGTTCGGAGCAAACCCTCCCTCATCGCCCACCCCTGTGTTCAAACCCTTCTCTTTAAGCAACCCCTTGAGGGTCCAGAAGATCTCCGACCCGGCCCGCAGGCTCTCGGCAAAGCTCGACATCCCCCAAGGAACGATCATAAACTCCTGGACATCGATGTTATTATCTGCGTGCGCTCCCCCATTGATCAAATTCATCATAGGAACAGGAATCCGGCGCGCAGAAACTCCCCCAAGATACCTATACAAGGGCAACCCAAGACAATTCGCCGCTGCTCTGGCGACAGCCATGGAAACACCCAAGATCGCGTTGGCTCCGACTTTGCTCTTATTTGGTGTCCCATCCAGACTCAAGAGCAGAGAATCCACCTCCGCTTGATCTAAAGCATCCATCCCCAACAGGTCCGGCCCCAGCTCCTCACGAACATTACGCACGGCGTTGAGCACCCCTTTTCCACGATACCGGTTTGTCTCCTTATCTCTCATCTCCAACGCTTCACGG
>JAABSF010000344.1 GCA_011390535.1 Deltaproteobacteria bacterium
GGAAGCCTCATTCGCCGAGGCAACAAACGAGAGGCGGCATAAAAGCTCTTTGAGCCCTCTTTTAAGCTTTTAATGCACTGCTCGGCGTCGTGAGTAGAGAGATTCATGTGTAACCGAATAATGTGAATAAATTCACTAAAGTCAACCGCCAACCTCAAACACAATATGAGCGAAAATCACAAATTGTTTTAGCAGAGAGCCGGAGGTTGGCCAATAAAAAAATGACGCTTGCGTCATTTTTAGAATAACGTAAACTCGCTGTTCAGATTGATTGACTTGTTTATAGCTCTTTTAGCGGCTGTTTTTTTCGGTGATGAATGTCTACGAGGCCGGGTGCGTCCATGTTTTACGGCCCAGTATAGTGTTGTTAAGGATTTGATAGTTTTAGGTTCAACGGTTTTATGAAAGATCAAGCAAGCGAAGCCCGGAGAAATGGTAGATCTAGGTGTTGTAATAAATATGATTACGTCATCGTGGGGGGAGGGCTTCATGGTTCTTTGGCCGCTCTCTCCATCTTACATAATTCGCCCCATGCGAGAATTGCTCTCATAGAAAAGGAGGCAGCGCTGGGAGGGAGCCACACCTGGTCGTTTTTTCCACATCATATTCACCCGGAGTCTGCACCTTGGTTTGCGGATTTAATTTATAAGTCTTGGCCGGGCCACCAGGTCCTGTTTCCCGGTTTTCATAGAAAATTGTCTTGCGGGTACGCCTCAATTACTTCGGAGAGCTTGCACCGAGTTGTGATGGAGATGGTAGAGGGTTCTGTGAATGGTGAAATTTTTCTCGGAGATCCGGCGGTTCGCCTGACAAGTGATCGGGTAGTGTTGAAATCCGGCGCTGTTTTGAGAGGCCGTCTCGTGCTTGATGGTCGAGGCCAACCCGAAAACGAGGTCTTTAAAGGTGCAGGGGTCCAAAAGTTTTACGGGGTTGAGGCCGAGGTTGAGCTGGTGGACAAGACACGCCTTGGGTTCGATCCGACGCAACCATGCTTAATGGATGCCACTGTAAAGGGTTGGGACGGCTATAGGTTTTTCTATATTCTGCCTTTTGCTGCCGAGAGGTGGCTCGTAGAAGAGACCTTTTTCTCGGATGAAGCGGATTTTGATAATGGGGAATCTCGGAAGAGAATAGAGCGCTATCTTCACAAGAGGGGGGTGCGCTTGAAAGATGTTTTAAGAGAAGAGTCCGGGGCTTTAGCTATGCCGTGGCGTAACCCTGCTCCTTGCAACGATGCAAGGCTCACGGGTGACTATGCAGAGGCGGGGGCTTCTTATCCATCCCCTTATCCATCTCCTTTTAAGCTAGGGCTTCGCGGAGGGTGGTACCACCCGGCGACAGGTTACTCTTTGGTGCAGGGAGTAGAAGTGGCTGTTTTGCTTGGCAAATATGCTCCCCACGCTCCACCAGGAGAGGAGATATGTGCTTTACGAAAGGGTTTAGCGCGCCGCTCACGTTTTATGAGGTTTCTCAATTGGATGCTTTTTCGTGCGGTTCATCCTGGAAAACGTCTCAATTTAATGGAGAGGTTCTATGGTTTCTCCGAAGGGTTGATTGACCGCTATTATGCTTGTAGGCCGGGCCGCTTTGATCCCTGGATGCTTCTATTTTGGAAGCCGCCGCACCCAAGATATTTTAAGATTTTGCCGGAAAAGGGTTCTCATGGGTAAAGAGTTGAACCGGCGTTATGAAGCATGGTGAAGCATGGGGACCGCTTGATGATTTATCCTGTTTGCCGAGGATGATGGTGATGATGATGTTGTTGTTGACGATGATGTGGATAACCTGAGAACTGAATGAGAATGTTGGAGCGAAAATGACGAAAAAAACTAAAACAACTAAAACAAAAAATAGAGCTGCAGTAATCGGGAGCGGTTTTGGAGGCCTCGCTTCGGGGATCAGGCTCCAAGCTGCCGGGTTTGATGTTGTTTTGTTTGAGGCACTGAGCCAACCCGGTGGTCGAGCCACGGTTTTCCGTGACAAGGGTTTTGTGTTTGATGCGGGTCCCACAGTTATAACAGTGCCTGAATGTCTGGAAGAGCTTTATAACCTTGGAGGCGAAAAGCTCTCAGACCACGTGGACCTCATACCGGTGGAGCCGTTTTACAGATTACAGTGGCATGATGGGGATTTTTTCGACTACGGCGTCGACATGGACACGATGGTGGAGCAGATTCGCAAGAGAGACCCACGTGACGTCGAAGGTTATAAGAAGTTTTTGGATTTCAGTCGAAAGAACTACGAAGCAGGTTATGCAGAGCTGGTGGCCAAGGCTTTTTTGAAAATGAGCGATATGGCCAAGGTGGCTCCCAAGCTGATGTTGCTTCGCTCGGACCGCTCTGTTTACAAGACCATATCGAAGTTTATTCATGATGAGCGGCTGCGGCAGGCGTTTTCTTTTCATACTTTGTTGATAGGTGGTAACCCGTTTAACACCAGCTCGATTTACACTCTGATTCACTATCTGGAGAGAGAGTGGGGGGTGCATTTTCCGAGGGGCGGCACCAACGCTTTGGTGCAATCTCTGGTAGATCTTTTTGTGGGTATGGGAGGAGAGATCCGACTCTCAAGTCCTGTTGAGCGGATAGATGTGGAGGAGACCCCTTCAGGGCCGGTTCATTACCTCACGACCGAAGGTGAAAAACGTGAAAAGTTTAACCTGACAGTTTCAAATGCCGATTTGTATCACACATACGCGAAGCTTCTCGGTCATGATCCTAGAGGCAAGAAAACCGCCCAACGGTTGGCAAAAAAGAAATGGTCAATGTCCCTGTTTGTGATTTATTTTGGTACGGATCGCACCTATGACGACTTGGCTCATCATACCATTATCTTTGGTCCCCGTTATAAAGACCTATTAAAAGAGATCTTCAATGGGCCTAACCTGCCGGATGATTTCAGCCTCTATCTGCATGCTCCATGCGTATCCGACCCCTCTATGGCGCCGGAAGGTTGTTCATCTTTCTATGTCTTGAGCCCTGTGCCTCATTTAGGGGCGGCGGAGATAGACTGGGAAAAGGAGGGGGCGCCCTATGCGGACAAAATATTATCTTTATTGGAAGAGAAGTTTATGCCTGATCTGAGAAAACACATTGTTACAAAGAGGTTTATTACACCTGAATACTTCCGAGATCACCTTGGGGCATACTTGGGTAACGCCTTTTCCGTGTCGCCGACATTGACACAGAGCGCATATATGCGACCCCACAACAGAGATAAGAAAATTCCCGGTTTGTACATAGCAGGGGCGGGGACTCACCCTGGAGCCGGTGTGCCTGGGGTAATTAACAGCGCCAAAGCCACTGTCGGGGTCATAATGGAAGACTTTGGTCTTGAAAACTCGATCCAGGAGAGAGAGGAGAACTCATAATGAGCAACAGCAAATCAAACAATTGCTCGCGAACAATAACCCCTTTGCCGGACAAACAAGAGCCTTGTTCCGATGAGAAGATGATGCAAAGCTCGGCTCCAAACGGGATTTTGGGTAGGGCTGGTTTTTTTAGGAGGTGTTTTCCGCGGGCGAACTTTCTCGCAGCGCTGGTTATTCTGATGGTTTTCATTGCGGGTGTGGTGGCTTCGGCGGATTCAAAGAAAATTAAAATTGGACAAGTCATGCCCGGCTTTAAACTCGATACACCTTTTGGAAAGACCTATCGGTTGAAAGATTTCTCCGAAGATGTGCTGGTCTTTTTCTACGAAGGCAAAGACACGAAAAAAGACAACCATTGGATCAAGGTAAAGCTCACGAGGATGCGTAAGAGCAAGAAGATTGATCCTAAGAAGATGCGGCTCATCGGGATTGTGAACTTCAAAGAGGTGCCTGCTCCCGCCTTTTTGGTCCGCCCGCATGTGCGCAAGGAAGCAAAAAAAACCAAGGCTCTGCTGCTGAGCGATGAAGATGGAGGGATGCAAAAAAAGTGGGGTTTCAGAAACAAGCGATCTAATATCTACATCCTGGATTCCAAGAGGAGGTTGCGTTGGCGAACATCCGGTAAGTTAGACAAACGGCGAGGGGAGCAGCTAATTCGTTTCGTTCACAGGTTGGCTAACTGATTTTCGCTTTTGATCGAACATGACGGGTTTGTGAATCATTGCT
>JAABSF010000345.1 GCA_011390535.1 Deltaproteobacteria bacterium
TAGAGGTGTGCTGTCGGTCCCTGCTCATGCACTTTATGGAGCGGTTATGGGTTATTTCGTGGGCAGGGCCAAATTTGAAGAGGGTGGGAAAATAAAGGTGATATACTGCTTTACGGGGTTTACTGCCGCTTGGTTGTTTCATGGACTATATGATCTTTTGTGTGCATACCTAGGGTCTATTACAGGCTGGTCAATGCTCATAGGAATCAGCCTTGTGATGTGGGCGGTTGTTTTGAAGATGATGGTTCAGGCAACAAAGCATTCACCATTTATTGAAGTTTCTGAAAACAAAGAAAATGTGTTAAAGACAGGAAAAATTCTCTCTAAAGAGAGAGAAGATAGACCGCAGAAAGATCAACCCAAGCATGAGGATCAATCGTCGCAGAAAGATCAACCCAAGCATGAGGATCAATCGTCGCAGAAAGATCAGTCGCCGGAGGAACCGGGAGGGGGAAATTGATAGTTATTGCGCAAGGCAAGGAATTTGAATGAGAGAAAAAACAACAAAAACAGACGGGCGGTTTCCTTCAAAGGTTATTTATCTGCACGGCCTGGCTTCCAGTCCGGCTTCCATAAAGGCGAAGGCTTTCAAGGATTATTTTGATAAATGGGGAATGGAGCCCATAATTCCGAATCTTAATGAGCCTTCTTTTTCTGAGCTCACCATATCCAGGGCTCTGGAGTGTGTGGTTCGGTTGATGGATGAAACTGATCCGGCTAACGGGCTTTTGTTGATGGGCTCAAGTTTTGGAGGGTTGGTTGCGAGTTTTGCGGCTCGTGAGCGATGCGATTTGGTTGATGGTTTGTGCCTTATGGCTCCTGCATTTGATATGAAGGCGTTGTGGCATAGAGTGTTGGGGAGTAAGGGGAAGAGAGCGTGGAGGGAGCGAGGGTTTATTGAAATCGATCACCCTGCCTATTCAGATCCGCAGAGACTGAATTGGCAATTTTATGAAGACGCCGTTGCGTTGGGTACAGAGCCCATGAAAATTAAACCACCGTCCATTGTTTTTCATGGTAAAGGTGACGATGTCGTAGATTCCTCGGTGACCGCACGATTCGGTGAGATTAACGATGATGCTTTGGTCTATATGCTGGAAGACGGGCACGATCTTGGAGAGAGTGTTGAATTCATGGCCGAAAAATTGAAAAATTTTCTGGTAGATAAAAATCTGATTTCAGACTCAAGGCGGCGGACGGAGGATGAATAAAGCAGAAGGCGAATGGACAGTGGCTTTTCTGCATTTGAGTGATGAGATAGGATTGCCTGTATTGGGGTGATCTGTTAAGGATATAGATTATGGGAAAGAAAAAGAAGAAAAGCGCCGGTAAAAGCGGCAGTGGAAAAAACGCACAAAATGGACAAAACAGTCAAGAGAGCTTGGGAGGTGCTGACGGATCTTCCAGTGCTGCCGCTAAGCCGGTTATAAAAAAGGTTGCCGAGAAGCCGAAAGAGCCACCAAAAGGGCTCAATAAAATACCCTATTGGCTCCGGCATGAGAAGGGGTTGTCGGATTTCGTGGCAGGAGGGATAGTTTTAATCGGTGCAGGGCTTTTAATTGTGATCATTTGTTCTGTCCTTGTTTTAGTATGGCCCGCCGGTTAAATTTTTTTTCTGCTGAATGGATCACGCATCAGGGGTTCTGGTGATAATGATTTTTGCATGCGAACGTCGATCCAGTTCAACCTACTGGGTTACCCCACATCCTGTTTTCCAGTTGTGGAATTTTGCCGTTTCTCCAAGGATAATGAGCTTGATTGCTACATGGGCGGGGAAACTCGTTTTCTTTGTGTTGACGGTAGTGTTGTTTTTATTTGGGTGTGAGAAGCGGAGCATTCAGGGAGATTTCGGCGAACCATTTGAACACGCGGATCTTCTCCTCCCCGGGGCGACTCATTCTTTTTCAGTGACCGGGCCACGAGGCATGGCCGTTGATATCGCTGTTGACTATGACACTTTCAA
>JAABSF010000346.1 GCA_011390535.1 Deltaproteobacteria bacterium
ACGCGGAAGACCCTGTTCAATTAGTTGTAGAAGGTTCGGATGCCAGGAGTTATGTTGGGGCGAAAGTGGCCGGCAGTGGTTTGCCACAAGCGATTTGTGGTGTTTCCCTAGAACCTCGGGCGGGCATACAAGTGAAGGTGAGAAACCTGAAGCTTTTGCGCTCAGTACCTTTTGCGCTTCGAATTGAACGGGAGCCTTCATTCATATGTTCACCTCACCTGACTTCGCCGTCTATGCTCCTTGTTAAGTCGTTTACACGGCCGAGTTTTAGCCTTGGTTTTCTATCTGACAAGAGCGTGAACAACGTGTTATTATCGGGACTGGATACTGCTGAATAGTTTAAGTTTTGAGCCGGAATTACGGTAATAGATGGAAATACCGGTTCAGAGAGACTGGAATAGGAATAGTCGGAGATGATCATGAAAATCAGATCATGGAAAATTAAATATTTAGTCGAGGTTATAGTGCCGGCATTGTTTTTAGTTAGTATGTTGGTAGTCAGCGGGGGGCTTTGGGGGTGCTCCGGTAACAGTAAGCCTGTACTAAACGAAGTACCGCCACAGACTGCAACTGTGGGGGTTGAGATGGTTATCCTCATTGAAGGGCGGGATGCTGATGGTGATATGCTTAGCTTCAGTCTAAGCGTGGATACGTTGCCCGACATCAATGACAGGGTACGTCCTCCTCGTTTCGAACCATTCGGCGGGGCTTCGGCATATCTCCGATGGACTCCTTTGGTGGCTGATGTAGGTGAACATGAGTTTAAGGTCAGGGCTTCAGATGGTAGTGATTCTGCAACGATTGTTTTTCCGGTGACTGTTCAAACCGGAGATGCGGTTCCTGTTTTTCGTAAACCGTTGGGATCCGGCACTACGTTGGATCTGAGTCAAGTTGACTGCATTGAGCTGGATGTGTTGGTTGACGATGCGGACTCACCTCACGTGGACATTTTCTTGGAGGAGCCCATTGAAGATGGTTATGTTCTTTCGCAAGATGGTGCAATGGAGGCTATCTTTAACTGGTGTCCTACAAATAAGCAGGTTGATGCTGCGGAGAGGTATACGCTGAATCTTGCAGCCGATGACAGGGATGGACATATCGCTAGAAAGAAATATGTTTTGGTGATTCGCAGAAAGATGGAAGAAGATTGTTTGGGGCAACCTCCCGAGATAACTCACAATTCTCCCGGGGCCTTGGAGACGGTTCAAGATCTGGAGCTGACGGCGACCATAACCGATGATGTGGGATTGAGCGGTTTGCCTTTGTTGTATTATAGTCTTCAACAACCGGCAAATCCTTCCAACCCCGATTTTTCTCAGTTTGTCCAGGTAATTATGAATCGGACATCGGGCGACAGTACTAACGGAGAGTATGCGGGAGTTGTGCCCAACCCGGTGCTCTCCGATAGTCCTGGAACGACCAAAACAGTTTATTATTTTTTTGAAGCTACCGATAACGACGAAGATGGTGGCTGTAGGACTAAAGCGCCTTCGGATGGAGTCTATTCGTTGGATGTAACTCATGGAACAGGTTCTTCAACAGGACAGCCCACATGTGGCACATGCGGGTCAGACATTCAATGCAGCGGTGAGGCTTTGTGTATAGTATTGGGAGGGGGGCAGTCGTTTTGTTTGCCTAGGTGCGATGGTGGGGGAGATTGCTCTTCAGGAATGAGTTGTTCCGATGAACCTATCGGTAGTGTGGATGGTACGGCGGGCAGGGTTTGTATACCGGACACCGGATCATGCACCGAGGAGTGTATTGACGATGTTTACGAAGGTAATCACGATTTCGATGTGTATAATCTCCCCGTGCTTGATGATGGTTTTTACTCAAACCTGAAACTATGTGGGGACAGCGTTGGTGGGATCGACGAAGACTTCTTTGTTTTTGAATTAACCGAGGAGTCTTTTGCAACGATAACGCTTCTGTTTTCTCATGATGAAGGTGATATAGATCTCAGCCTATATGATGAAGACTATAATCACATAGCCTCCAGTTATAGTGTCACCGACAATGAAGTGGTGTCCGAGTGTCTGGATCCGGGTGTATACGTAATCAATGTATACACATTCTCCTCTACAATTAATGTCTCTTATGATTTGTCGTTGACGATTCCAG
>JAABSF010000347.1 GCA_011390535.1 Deltaproteobacteria bacterium
AAGAGCAAAAAAGATTGCCTCCGGAATTATTGATAAGCTTGAAATGGCCGGACTGTTGGCTGTGGAATTTTTCGTTGATGACAAGGGCAATCTTCTTGTTAACGAAGTTGCGCCGCGTCCCCACAACAGTGGACACCATACAATAGAAAGTGTCATAACTTCGCAGTTCGAGCAGCACCTAAGGGCTATACTGAACCTTCCTCTCGGCAGTGCCCACTTGAAAATGCCGGCGGTGATGATCAACCTGTTGGGCGAAAAGGGGCACGAAGGGCCGGTTAAATATGAAGGACTTACAGAGAGTATGGCCATTGAAGGGGTGAAGGTGCATGTTTATGGCAAGAAGTTCACTCGCCCGATGCGAAAGATGGGGCACGTAACCGTTATCGCAAGGGAGATGGATGAAGCGATTGAAAACGCCGATAAAGTCAAAAGACTGATAAAGGTTAAGTCATGGAAAAAAAACTCATAAGCATTGTAATGGGCTCCGACTCCGATCTGCCGGTGATGAACGGGGCGGCTGAAATACTGGATGAGTTGGGCATCGGTTATGAAATCGATATTGTGTCGGCCCACCGCACTCCTGAGAAACTGTTTAAATACGCATCTGAAGCTCACGAGCGTGGGATTCAGGTGATTATCGCCGGTGCCGGTGGCGCAGCCCACCTCCCCGGCATGGTTGCCGCCATCTCACCCCTGCCTGTTATCGGTGTTCCCATTAAGTCATCTAACTCGATCGACGGGTGGGACTCGGTTCTCTCCATTTTGCAGATGCCCGGCGGGGTGCCTGTGGCTACTGTAGCTTTGAATGGTGCGAAGAATGCCGGTATCTTGGCAGCTCAGATCATGTCGGTGTGTAATAAAGATCTCAGGGATAAGGTCATTGACTATAAGAATTCGCTCAGAGAAAAAGTAATAGAGAAATCCAAGAGAGTAAGGGGTGAATAATTTAGAGTCTTTCTATCAGCTCCATGGCTTTGGTCAACACCGTCAGACCGACGGGCCTCGTTCAGCCCCAATCCGCCGGTGAGAGGGGTTTTGAGACCGGCTGTGGTTACGAAAGGCTACTTGGAAAAGGCCTTGCCGTATATGAGATCCTCAACCGCAAGCTTTGCCGGTTGTCCGCCCAGATATTTTTGAAACCAGTCAAGATGCGCTGAGTAATAAATGGGCATTGATTTTACATAACTCGGCCAGTGTCCGTCATCGGGGAAGATGATTAACTTGGATGGAACCCCCTGTCGTTTAAGGGCGGTGAAGAGCATGATGCTCTGTGTATAGGGTACGCGGTAATCTTTTTTACCAGTGATTATCAGAGTCGGAGTTTTCATTTTTTCCGCGTAGGTGGAGGGAGACCACTTTTTATAAACGTCGGGTTTCTTCCATGGTGTGTTTGGGACATCATATTCGGGGAACCATAACTCTTCGGTGGAATAGTAAAACGATTCAAGATCGAAGATCCCCATCATGCTCGCCATGGCTTTGAATTTCTTTGTACGGCCAAGCATGAAGTTAACCATATATCCCCCATACGACCAGCCCATAGCTCCCATTTTTTCGGGGTCTACATATGGTTGCTTGGAGAGCCACTCCGTGACCTTCATGATGTCATCATAAACCTTTCCTCCCCAGTCTCCGGAGATTGCTTTCGTATAATCTTGGCCGTAACCAATTGAACCGTGGGGGTTTGGAAAAGCAACCACATATCCCGCTCCGGGGTATACTTGCCAGTCTCCTCGAAGGGTGTCGCTCCATTGGTACTGCGGTCCTCCATGGATGTTAAGGATCAGTGGATATTTTTTGTCTCCTCTGTATCCATGGGGTTTGATGATAAACATGTGTACCGGTTTATCACCTGCGCCTTTTACTCGAACTTCCTCTGCGGGTCTTATATCGAATTCTTTCACTACGGAGTCATTGAAACCGGTCAGCCTCCGAACTTTGTTGTCTCTATAGCTCATGGTGTAAAGCTCTAGCGGGCGGCCGATACGTGTAAATGTAAACGCAAGCCGGCTTTTTGGTCCGGTGGAGAAGCTGCGAACAGATGGTAGAGAGAGTTTTTGAATTTTACCCGACTCAACCATCACTTTGAAAAGGGGGAATCTCCCCTCAACGGCTCCTTTGACGATGATTGATCTGCTGTCCGGGCTCCATTTATAGTCGATGACCCACCAGTCGACCTCCTCTGTAAGAATTTTTGTTTTGCCGGTATCTCTTTCATAGACAGCGAGGCGTGGCCGATCTGATTCATAACCGGGAATCTCTTGTCGAACAAAAGCTATGTATTTACCATCGGGAGAGTATTCGGGGTGACCGTCATATGCTTTGTTCGATCTTGTTATGTTTACGGGCTCACCTCCGGAAGAAGATACAACAAACAGATCTTTATTCGTTGTCCATGCCCTTGCGTCGGGCTCCTCACGATTACTCGTAAAACATACTTCCTTGCCGTCGTGAGAGATAGAGAGCCCACCACCGCCTGGGGAAAAGGCGGGGGAATCGAAATCACCCGGCGAGACATCGGTGATGGTTTTGTTTTTTAAATCGTAAACAAAGGTATGTGACCGCCGATCATCTTTGTAAAACGACCAGTGGCGAAACAGTAGATTGTCCGCTACGTGTGCATTGAAATGACTCTTTTTTCTTTGTTCGAGTCTCTTGGTGTTAGCTTCTTCATCCCCTGCCAGGTCGGGATATACCCTTGCCGTGAAAGCGATTTTTGTACCGTCCCCTGAGATGACAGGGTTGGAAATACCTGCTGAAAAACTTGTAATCTGCTGAGGTTCTCCTCCATCTATCATCATCTTCCAGAGCTGTGCTTTCTTTGTCCGGGTGGATACGAAATAAAAGGATTTTCCGTCAGGACCCCAGATCGGGCTTGCGTCGCTTCCTTCGTTACGAGTCATGCGACGTAAGTTAGAGCCGTCATAATTTACGACATATATTTCGCTGTTGCTTTTCCCTGTCTTTAAGTCATGTGTGACAACAGTAAAAAGGACTTTTTCCCCTTTTGGGCAAAGCTCCGGCGAAGACACGGTTTTCAAATCGTATAGAGCGGAGATTGTGAACGGCTTCTTTTTTCGGTCTTCCGGATCATCAGGAGAGCGCTCTTCTGAAAGATCATATCCTTCAGTATTTTGCGGGTCCTCTGCAGGATCGTAACTTCCCTTCAATGCCTCCGGTGGATCAAGAGATGGAGCTTTCGTGATAATGTCCCCTGCCTTTCTGGTTTTCTTGGTTGGAACATCATCCTCTTTGCCCTTAGAAGGGGGTGAGGGGAATTTGCATGCTGTAGAGTAAAACAAGCATAGCAATAGGGTTGGGAGTAGTTTTTGTGTGAGGTCGATGTTTGCCGACAAAACGGTCTTTGTTGACTTTTTTGTTTTCATGGAATCTCTTTCTCATCCGAATTATGTTATTGTACTCTTCACCTGTTTTTCATGGTGTTCGACTTTTGTTTTCTTGAACCGCTGAAATGTCCGCTCGGTTTATTGTGTCGGTGTTTTGTTTATCGGCGTCAAGCAGTTACACCAAAAAGAGGTAACCAAATAGATGGCAGAAGACAACGAAAGAAAACACGAAGGCAAAAATAATACCATACCAACCGCCCATGACGAAGATTCAGGGTGTGTGGAATTGGAAGGGCGCGCTCAGGAAGATTGCGTAGCTGGTGAGAGCGGGGATAGTTGCGATAAAAAGTCCGGGGTCAGAAGACGTGTAAAGGTGCGGCGTCGTTACACGACTCGTGTAGCGTTTTTTTATTCCTTTAGGTTCTGGACGAAAATGACGGTCCTGCGTGTCTATCCCAAGAGCAGACGATGGAAAATGATGCGCCCGAAAGATCCTGTATACGACGATAGCGAAGATGTTTATGGGGATCTTGGTGTAACGGAGAGTAAAAGATATAGGTTCAGGCGTACTTTGCTGAGCTTGATCCCGGGGGGCAAGAAGTCTCCAGTATCTGCTTCCGGAAGAAAGAAAGCTAAGGAAGAAGATGAAGACCTCCAAGAGCTTGAAATAAAAGAATCTCTGCGTTTTAGGGTGAAACGGAAACTCAAGAAGTTGGCAATTTGGGCTGCGGTTGGGGTTGCCTTGG
>JAABSF010000348.1 GCA_011390535.1 Deltaproteobacteria bacterium
GCGATTTTACAATACATCAACCGTGATGTTTCAGAAAACCAAAGAGAGGCTACGCAATCCAAGAACACAGAAACCAACAAACATAAGCTCATTGTGGCCATCGACCCCGGCCACGGAGGAACTGCCCGCGGCGCATGCTCGCCTACAACAAGAATGTGTGAAAAAGGTTTCACCCTTCACCTGGCTCTTAAGGCAAAAGAGGCATTGGAAACCATTCCGGGGGTTAAAGCGATCCTGACAAGAAATGAAGATACGGATCTCTCGCTTTATCATCGCTCCGACATCGCCAAAATGTCCGGGGCCGGACTTTTTATCAGCTTGCACGCCAACGCATCTCCAAAACGCGACCAACAAGGCTTTGAGGTCTTTGTGTACCCTCCGTCACCATCCCATGGAGAGATGGTAGCTCCTTTTCCCGAAGATCCTTTCTCGATTTCCTCTGGTGACTGGCAGGTCAACGTCATATTGAGTGATCTGAATGGACAGGTAATGAGAAGCTGCTCACTGGAATACGGCGGTCTGCTGCTGGAAGAGATGGAAAAAAATATGCTGGGGAGACAAAACCGTGGGTTAAAGCAAAAAGGTTTAGCCGTGCTTTCCAGACTGGAAATGCCCGGCATACTGGTGGAGGTCGGCTTTCTCGATCACCCTTATGAAGGGAGGCTGCTGCTGGAGCGCAAATTTCAGAAACAAATCTTAAATGCTCTTAAGAGCTCGGTCATGCGTTGGCTCCAGCGGCCCACTGATGACAAATGCAGAAAAATCAATCTCCACCATGCAGACCTGCTGAATCCTGAACTCAAAACAAACAAAGAAGAAAACCCCAACGGCGACCCATCTCGTCGTCGACTTCGACGGAGAAAACAAAAACACTCACCTAAACGCAAAAACGCCGGTCAAAATGCACCATGGCTGTTAAGCCCTAAAGAAAGAGACGGCCTGCTTGTTTTAAATGACCGTTACCGTTTTTTCTTTTCCGGAGGATAAATGAAGCAAAAATCTAAGGGCCTTAAGAGGTTGTTGTTCGCCACTATGAACAAAGGCAAGCTGCGCGAGCTTCGTTCAATTCTCCAAGATATGCCTCTTGAGATCTTATCCGCGGGTGACGTAGACGGGTTTTCATCAGTTGAAGAGACAGGCGAAACTTTTGAGGCGAACGCTGAGCTGAAGGCCCGCGCAGCAGCCGAGATAGCAGGGCTTCCAGTGTTGGCGGACGACAGTGGATTAGAGGTAGACGCGCTGGATGGTAAACCAGGCGTGCGCTCCGCCCGTTACGGCGGAGAATCCACCGACGACTCAAAAAACACCCTGTTGCTTTTAAAAAACATGAAACCTGTTCCTTGGTCAAAAAGAACAGCACGATTTCGTTGTGTAGTTGCTTTTACGGATCCCGACCCGAAAAGTTTTTCACCACAGAACCCATCAAAAGAGGTGATCACTTTTTTGAAAAATCCGGACCATGTTTATTTTGCGAAGGGTAAATGTGAGGGTTACATCTTGGAAAAACCCAAAGGCCATTCGGGTTTCGGTTATGATCCGGTTTTTTATTCACCGGATCACGGTAAAACATTTGCAGAGCTGGCGTCATCCCAAAAAAACAAAATCAGCCACAGGGCCGCCGCCATGAAAAAAATGATAAAATTTCTAAAAGAGTATTATGCCGGCTGATTCAATCCCAACGAGTGGATGTTCATTTATTTTGCCGAAAAAACAAAAAGCGAAAATGATGTAGAGCTTTATTTGATTTGATTTGATTTGATTTGATAAACCACCGCATTCGATCCGTAAAAAGGGATGCCTTTGTAAAAGGTCCAAATTGAACACGATCTACCCTTGTGCCTGTTGAAAACTCATCCGGGCGCCTTGGCGGAAATAACGATGTCGTTGGCTGAAAAGGTTCAGCTATTACCATCCTTTTTGTTTTAACTTCTCCCAGATTTTTTTGTTATCATCCGGCATGACTTTCGCCAAGAAGCTGTTTATCTCTTGAAGATAGATAAGCTTTTCTTCTACGGAAAGAGACATGTAGGCTTTTAGGTCTTCGATGTTGAAATAGTCATCATCAGATTGACGGGGGTCAGAATAGTCATCTTGAGGAGAGGGGGTTTCAGAATGTTCATAGGGACTATGTTGATTGTTGTCCATTTCTTATTTCCTTAATTTTTCGCAAGGCTTCTATATCAATTTCATCCCTTTTTCTTCCCGCTATCCTTTTTAATTTTATCAGATCATCAATGGAGATAACTGAAATTTCGATATCTTTTGCGGTAAAAACCTCTCGGTTTTTATAGGCAGAGACAAAGTCAATATAGTTTTCAATCATGATGTCGATATGTTCTATTTCATTTTTAGGGTTATAAACAGAGAATACTTTTAGGTGTTTTTCTTTCTTCCATGCTTCCACTTTTTTGGGATCTTTTAACTCTTCAATTCTAACTGGTATCCTTGGAACAAATCCCAAGGTATGGACTAATTTGATAAATTCCTTGAGGTTTTCTGTCTCTAGGGAAAGCATGAGATCCAGATCCCCGGTTGCTCGGGAATAACCATAAATATTGACGGCTATTCCGCCGATGACCAGGTATCTGATCTTTCGTATGGCTAATTCTTTGAATACTCTTTCATAGAACATTGAGAAATATCCTTCTTTTTAAAGCTATTCTGTTAAAGAAATTTAACTGATTCACTGTCTACCTTACAGGCTTTTATTATTTGCTTTTCTGTTGGGTTTGGCAATTTGATGTTTCAGTGGTTGGGTGTTTCAGTGGTGCGGATAGGCATCATTTCAAAAGCCCTTTTGGTTCTTGTCAAGCAAGATATCAAAGCTCAAGATACAATTGAAGAGAAAAAACGCAGAGAACTTGCGGGTAGATAGAAAAGAAATGTTTCCATAGTAGCTCATAATGAACAAATTTGGAGGGCGAAGGGTAGGAAAAGCGCACACGACGACGACACGTTAACACGTGATCAGCCGACACGCGATCAGCCGCGACTCTCTCTTTCGTCGAGGAGATCCTCTCGCACCGGATAGCGAAGGATACGTCGGCGAATGATCTCTGTGAGGCTTTCAAAGCTGCAGTTGTCGAGCTTGGTGAGCTTGGTGGTGAGCTTGGCGAGCTTGGTGAGCTTGGTGAGCTTGGTGGTGAGCTTGGTGGCTTGAAAGAAAACGAGCCGGCCGTCGTCATCGTCCGGGGCGAAAGTGCCCGAAGAGGTGACCACGCAGAAATGTAGATGTCGGTTCAAGCTGGAACGTCGAACGGTTTGGCCGGACCGAGGCAGGATGAGGTCCGCTGGGTCGTCGGCAAAGAGTGACGAGGGAGAATAGCTGCTCCTATTTGACTTAGGGCTGACTCAAGAATAACTCCTGGATTCGGACGCCGATCCATCCTGCCCTGCTGCGTTAACTGCTGAATAGACAATCCAGCCATGAATTGTCGATGCTCATGGTTTGGAATTAAGATCGGTATCTTCGTTGGAACGGGCGGCGAGGATCTCTTGCAAAACCGCCACATCCCGTTGATCCCGTGGACGAGGGCTGCCGCTTTTCAGGATGATCAGACCGCCGGCGTCCAAATAAGGAATCCGTACGTCTCCTCTCTCCCACCACCTGACATACTTTTCCAGATCCTCGTACGTCTTTTCAGCCATTATGGTAAAAACATCCAGGGGAAAATCTTCTACTATTCGGATCGCCCCGGGCTCGACTGTAAAATCCTTCACATCCAACTCCCGAGCGTGTCCCTTCCCAAAGCTCTCCAGGGCTTTCAACAAGCGCCTTATATTGTCCGGCTCAGGTGAAACCAGAATGTCGACGACTTGGGTGGCTCTGACATGGCCGACGAAAGCACAGGCGATACCGCCGACGGTGACATAACGCACATCAACCTTCACCAGATCGGCCAACAGTTTTTCGAATGGGCTCATCTTTTTGTTCCAGCCACCAATGAGGTCCGGCGATTTTTCTCAAGAACTGATAGAGCTGATATACCTGTTCGACAGGGGTTCCCGAGACTCTCCCGCCGACTTGTTTCTTGATCGGCTCTTCGCTGCTTCCGATCTTCTGTACGGCTTTGTTCAGCATTGCTCTT
>JAABSF010000349.1 GCA_011390535.1 Deltaproteobacteria bacterium
CGCGGACAGAGCAGGTGTATACATCCCCAGATTATGTGCTTTCAAGGATCTGGCGCCGGGTGGCGCTTGTAGAGTATGCACAATCAAGATCAATGGCCGACCGCAGGCCGCCTGCACACATCCTGCCGGAGAAGGCATGGTTGTGGAGAGTAACACCGAAGAGTTGAAAGAAATCAGAAAATCTTTGGTGGAGATGCTCTTTGTAGAAGGCAATCATTTCTGCATGTTTTGTGAAAAGAGCGGAAACTGTGAGCTGCAGGCAATGGCTTATCGCTTTGGAATCGCCAGCCCAAGGTATCCTTACATGTTCCCGAAGCGAGACGTAGACGCGACGCACCCCGATGTGTTCATCGACCGCAACCGTTGCATCCTCTGCGGCAGATGTGTGAGAGCATCCCGGGATCTGGATGGAAAGAACGTCTTCCAGTTCACAAACAGGGGACATGAAACAAGGATAGCCGTGAACGCACAGGCGAACCTGAAAGATACAAACCTTGATGTAGTAGACAAGGCCGTTGAGGTCTGCCCAGTAGGCGCCATTCTCAGAAAGAGGGTGGGGTTCAAAGTGCCCATGGGCGAGCGTCACTATGATCATAAACCTATCGGCAGCGACATCGAAGAAAAACGCGCCGTAGATACGAAATGAGGTCTCCAGCTATGACCAAACCGAAGATAGCAACCACGTCACTTGCCGGCTGCTTCGGATGTCACATGTCGGTGCTGGACATCGACGAACGCATCCTAAAGCTGGTGGAGCTGATTGAGTTTAACAAATCACCCATTAACGATATAAAGAAATTTACAGCTCATTGTCTTGTCGGTCTCATAGAGGGCGGGTGCGCAAACCAAGAGAACGTCGCAGTTCTTCAGGATTTCCGAAAAAATTGCGACATCTTGGTTTCAGTGGGAGATTGCGCCACCATGGGTGGGATTCCGGCATTGCGAAACACAATTCCGTTGCAGGAATGCCTGAATGAGGCTTACCTCAATGGGCCGACTGTTTACAACGAATCAGGCACAATCCCCAACGATCCGGAGCTTCCTCTGTTGCTTGACAAGGTTTATCCGTGCCACGAAGTGGTGAAGATAGACTATCATCTCCCGGGTTGTCCTCCAAGCGCGGACGCCATATGGGAGACGATAGTAGCCTTGCTCAACAATAAACCGATGGACTTGCCCTACGAAATGTTGAAGTATGATTAAGGGCAACTAAATAAAAAAAGGAGTTGATCCGTGACAACGTCACTGCAGCAAGGATTAAAAAGAGTGACCATAGAGCCGGTTACCCGCGTCGAGGGTCACGGTAAGGTCTCTCTGCTTTTAGATGAAAACAATAACGTCAAGCAAGCCCGCCTACATATCGTAGAGTTCAGGGGTTTTGAACGTTTCGTTCAAGGCCGCCCGTATTGGGAGGTGCCTGTCTTGGTGCAAAGGCTATGTGGCATTTGCCCGGTCAGCCACCATCTGTGCGCGGCGAAAGCAATGGACATGATCGTGGGCGCGGACAAGCTTACCCCCACGGGCGAGAAAATGCGCCGCCTGATGCATTACGGGCAAACGCTTCAGTCACACGCTCTGCACTTTTTCCATCTGGTCTCTCCGGATCTTTTATTCGGGTTCGAGTCACCTGTGGAGAAACGCCACGTCATAGCGGTCGCAACAGATCCAAGGTTTGCCGACCTGGCCGTACAAGGCGTTATGATGCGAAAATACGGTCAAGAGCTCATCAAGGCCACCGCAGGAAAGAAGATCCACGGCACCGGAGCAATCCCTGGTGGAATCAATAAGAACCTCACCATTGAAGAGCGCGACGGGTTCTTAAAAGATCTTGATCAAATGATGACCTGGGCCGAATCAGCGCTAAAGCTCTGCAAAGATTACACCAGCGAACATTTGGAGGAGCTGGCGGACTTCGGTTCCTTCCCGTCGAATCACCTCAGCATTGTGAGGGAAGACGGCGCCATGGATCTCTACAACGGAAACCTTCGTGCAATAGACGCCGACGGCAACAAAATCATCGACGGTGTAGAACCCAAAGACTACGCCAAGGTAATCCAAGAAGAAGTCCGGTCTTGGTCATACATGAAGTTCCCGTTCCTGACTAAAATCGGTCCAAAAGACGGCTGGTACCGAGTTGGTCCTCTGGCGCGGGTGAACACATGCGACTTCATAGATACCCCGAAGGCCGAAGCCGAGCGAAAAGAATTCATGGAGCTGGGCGGCGGGAAACCGGTTAATGTGACAATGGCCTATCACTGGGCTCGCATGATCGAGACCCTCCACTCCGTGGAGAAGATCAAAGAACTGTTGCACGACAAAGATCTTCAGGGCGAAGAGCTGACCACCAAGGGCGAGCGTCGTGAAGAAGGCATGGGAATACTCGAGGCCCCACGAGGGACTCTCTTCCATCATTATAAGGTTAACGAAGACGACCAGGTGGTTATGGCGAACCTTATCGTCTCCACAACCAATAACAATGAGCCCATGAATCGAGCCGTTCAGAAAGTGGCCGCACAGAAAATAAACGGCAAACCCGAGATCACTGATCCTCTCCTCAACAATATAGAGGTGGCAATCAGAGCATATGATCCATGTCTATCTTGTGCGACTCATGCCATGGGTCGGATGCCTCTCATCGTTGAGCTTTTTGACTCTAATGGGGATCTTATGGAGCGCAAGGTCAAGCAATGATTGACAGGCAGGGATTCGACAAAGCCAAGGGCTCATGCATACAAGAAAGGTCCGAGCGTTGTCTAATCTTTGGATATGGAAATCCTGCACGTGGTGATGACGGACTTGGGCCTGCGCTGATCTCCCAAATGGAAAAAGGTCCCGAACTTCAGGGCGTCACCCTGGACTCAAACTATCAGCTCACTGTTGAAGATTCCTGGTCCATCGCTCGCCACGATGTAGTGATATTCGTGGATGCAGATACCTCGACGGATCTGCCTTTTTATTTTAAACGAGTTGAGCCAACATCCGAGATTTCCTTTTCCAGCCATAGCGTAAAGGCGGAAGTATTGCTTGGCATGGCTGAGTCCCTATTCGGAAAAACGGTTCGTGGCTACTTTCTGGGAGTACGCGGTTATCAATTCGACATGTTCAAAGAAGATCTAAGCCCTGAAGCTTCAGCCAACCTGGAGAAAGCTAAAGATTTTCTTTACTCTGTGCTGAAATCAGATAAGGCCCTTAAGTTTGATGGAGATTTGCGTGATTACGCAACAACAAAACCAAACCCTAAAGAGGTAAAGATATGAAAGACGGGAAATACGTAATCCTTTGTGTAGACGATGATAACGACATCCTGGATGCGATGAAGCTCATCCTGGAATCAAACGATCATGTCTTTGTGGGCGCTCCCAGTGCAGAAGAAGGCCTGGAAGCTTACAAAAAAAACAATCCGGATTTGGTAATTGTAGACCTTATGATGGAAGAAGTGGACGCAGGAACCAGCTTTGTGAAAGAGCTGAAAGCTCTGGGCAACAAGGTTCCGGTTTACATGTTAAGCTCAGTGGGAGATGAGTTGAGTCACAGCATAGACTCATCGGAATTAGGGCTCTCCGGAGTTTTTCAAAAACCCATCGAAGCAGATGTGCTGTTGAAAACCATTAAGACAAAACTGGGATAAAAACAACAAGCAGTCAAAGTCTTGTTGTTTTCCGTTCTGCTTTGAAATAATTGCGCGGGGTTCTCTAGGAAGTGTTTTCTAGGGAATTGCTTGGTTGTTGCCCTTACCAAGCTTTCATCTTCTCCAATACAGTAAACTCAGGTCTGATGTCCACGGGGATTCCGCCTAAACGTCCCAGTGCCGCCTGCATCTCCGGGGCCATCTTCGCATATTTTTCTACAAAGCTTTTGGACCCTTCATAATCACCCTTCGCCTGAAGCATCAGCACCGTTGCTGTAAGATCTTTTACAGCGTCTCTGACTTTATCGAAATCCAGCCCGAACTGTTTCGTCTTCTCATTATAAGTGATTCCGCCTTTTTCTCTCACAAAATTGAAAGCCACCAAATTTGCACGGCCATGCGCGCCGCTCACACCAAACCTCACAGACCTGAAAAACCCT
>JAABSF010000350.1 GCA_011390535.1 Deltaproteobacteria bacterium
TCTTTGGCGCATTCCCGGCCGCGCCAACCCCAACCGCCGATGAGAAAGCGCCGGCAATTTGGTCCGGGCCTCCTTTAACACCTCCAAATTCAAATCCGCAACACAAACCCCTTCCTCTTCCCCCAAACCAGCGAGCACCTCTCCCCAAGGCCCGACAATTTTACTGTGCCCATAAGAAGCACGCCCATCGAAATGAGTAGCGCATTGATTGGCGGCCACCACAAAGCAGAGGTTCTCCACCGCCCGAGCTCTGACCAACAAATCCCAATGAGCTTCACCTGTTTTTTGAGTAAAAGCCGCAGGTACAAAGAAAACCTGGGCGCCACGAGCTACGAGCCCCCGAAACAATTCAGGGAACCGAAGGTCGTAGCAAATGCTCATCCCCGCGATAAACCAAGGTGTAGGCGCAGTCACTCTCTGCTTTCCAGGCAAGGTGCTCTCTGACTCCACAACAACCGGCCCCTTTTCAGAATAAAGATCGAAAAGATGTATCTTCCGATAAGAAGCCCTTATCTTACCTTCCGGGTCCAGCAACACAGAGGTGTTGTAACACTTCTTTTCAAGGGAATCGCGTTCATGGGAAGCACGCTCATGGGAAGCACGCTCAGGGATCCCGCCCAATAAAAGCCAACATCCACGTCTAGAAACAAGGTCACGCGCCCACGACATTATGGGCCCGGCTCCATCCAACTCTTCAGCTAATTTTACTCTCTCTTTCTCAGGCCCCATGTAAGCGAAATTTTCCGGCAAAACCACAATCTTAGCACCGCGACTGCATGCATCATCTACAAGTTCGCCCGACTTGCCCAAGTTCTCCGCAACATCCAGTCTTGAGTTGACCTGACATGCGGCGACTCTGCATGGGCCTTCGGATGGTTTCAAACCAGTTTCGGTTGGGTTAACCGAGTCAGCCCCCTTCCCTTTCAAGTTCGAATTGTTCATCATTTATTTTCCTTCCTTCGACACCACTATGAGATAAGTCTTAAAAAAGACTTAAATCTTTTTTAGGAGATTGCAATTTTTTTTAATTTCCGACATCCGTTTTTATCTTCTTTCTCCACTGAGACAATAAACAAGACAAAAAGTTTTAGTAACAACTTATTGACAACAAAAACTTATACTAAAAACTAGGATAAGTTGCTATTTATGTTTATATTTTAGTTTTAGTACTACGTTATCAGCTTTGTATACGGGGCAGTCCTTGCGGAGACGACATACCCGTACGTCATAAGAAAGGGAGGTATTTGAAAATGTATAACAAGAAAAAAATAAGACTGATCGGATTACTATTCATCCCAGCCTGTCTGCTGTTTGTCTGGGCATGTATTCAGCGGCCGATGAAAGTGCCGGTGCCTGATCAAATAACAGTAGAACAATTCTTAATGCCTCAGTCGGCGGAGAGAGATGTGGACATTTTATTTATGGTAGACAACTCCGGATCCATGAAGAACGAACAGGTCAACCTGCAAAGAAATTTCCTCACTCTCATGCAAACCTTGGCTCAAATGCCCGGCGGACTCCCTAATGTTCATATCGGGGTGGTAACATCGGATCTTGGAGCAGGACATCATACCGGACTGGATCGCTGCCAACTCGGTGGAGACAAAGGTGTTTTAGGCCAATCACAAGCCATGGAACACTTTGATGTTGTTCCCATTGAAAACAGAGTCGCCGATCGCGGATCGCATTGCATAGGCCCCGGACAACGCTACATCGTCGATATCGAACCGGTGGGCTGCACAATTAAAAAGAGTGAAGATAACTCTTGTCCATCCCACTCGTGCGAACAAGAAAACTGTCTCACGGCCGCTGAAAATAACGAAGACCTGGTTCTGCATATCGATGAAAACGGCTGCCCGCGGTGCCGCAACTATTCCGGAGAATTATCTGATGTATTCAGTTGCTATGCCGACGTGGGCATCCACGGCTGCGGGTTCGAACAGCAGTTAGAAGTCGTAAAGAAAGCCTTGGATCCCGAGACAATTGAAAACAAGGGTTTTATCAGAAACAGCGCATTTCTGGCGGTTGTGCTCATTACAGATGAAGATGATTGCTCGGCTTCCGATCCGAATTATCTTTTCGACCCGAACACAAGCAACGACCGAATCGACTCTGAGCTTGGTTACATTCATTCGTACCGTTGCTTCGAGTTCGGTATCACCTGTGATATCAATGACCGGACAATCACCGGCCCGCGACAAGGGTGTGTGCCTCGTGACGACGACAAAGCTCTTTTACACAAAATCGGCCATTATACAGCTTTCCTGGAGTCGTTGAAGGCACCGGTGATGCCCATTGTGGCTGCTATAACCGGCCCTGTTCCTAATGAGATCATGGTACAACGTGACAACAAGAACCGCCCTGAACTTAAATATTCCTGTCTGGATCCCACAAATCCAGACCAAGGCGCCGATCCTGCGGTGCGCATCAAAGCGTTTGTGGAACACTTTAATCTCAAAGCCGACATGGACGAATGGGCTTTTACCAGCGTCTGCAGCGAGGACTTCTCATCGGCCCTGGAAGGGATCGCCACAAAGATCGTGGATGAGATGTCTGAAAAATGCCCCGCGCAACCATTTGAAGGTTGTCGAGAGGGCCCGCCCGGAACTGAGTGCTCGCCGTGTCTGCCCAGATGCACCATCTATGATATCGAGCGGCGGCTTAGCCCGGAAGAGCAGAAAATGGAAGTTGTTTGGTGCGGCAGAGTCTGCAAAAACGGGCTCTGCACCCAAGCAGACCTGGTGGAATGCGATTTCAACGAAAGCGGATATTGTCTCTGCCCTGAGGGGTTGGCTCCCACCACCTTCGGCCCTGATAGAGATGTGTACTGCGCACCCTTGCTCTACCATGACAGCCCACCCGATGTAAGAAGAGACGACCGCCTCCTGACGGTGATCCCAAGGCAGGAGTGTAATACCGAAGGTTGTATCGGTCGCTCCAGCGCTTGCTGGTACATGAGCGCGAACACTCCCTGTGAGTTTGGGGCTGGTTTGCGAATCGTCCGAGGAGAAGATCCTCCCCCGAACACTTTCGCAGACGGACGGTGTAACCTGATACCGACAACTGAAACACTTTGTAACGACGGTGTCGATAACGATCAAGATTGCCTCATCGACCATGAAGATCCAGACTGCGAATAGTTTTCGGATAGTTTGCGGATAGTTTGCGGATAATTTGCGGATAATTTCTCCACTATCATTAATTACAAGATCATTTAAGTGATCTCCCTGAATGATCTTTTTAAGAGGTCCTTTCTTCTATTTTATCTTTTTTCTTACCTTCTCTTTATCCGCTCTCCCATCCATAACCTTCCAATCTCCTCTAACCTTCTGTTTTTACATATATTTTATCTTCGTTACCCCACATGTACTTTTCTTTTGACCTCACTAAAGATGTTTTTTCTAAAAAATAAAAAAACTTCAAAAAAAAGACGTCCACTTTTTTTTCTCAGCTCCACTAAGACATACAGAACCGGAAGGTGTGAAATACAAAACCGCTGAGCGCGCCGCCGAATCGTATGTATTCCGAAATCAGGTGTGCGGCGGGGCCGGGTTTGTGTCAAAATATGCTCAGGAGATAACCTGAGTCGGATTAAAGCGAAACGCCACATAGCTGAGAATTAGGCTTTGTAGGAATTAGATGTTAATAGGTGTTAAACAAGGTTGCAAAAAATAGAAGATTTGAGGTATAAGTAATAACCCCTCGGGCGGATGTCAGGTGGAAGTTGCCACCGTCCGACCCGAACTTAGGAGGCAAAAAAAATGAGTACGAAGAAAAAATTGCGACTGGCCGGCTTTTTGAGCATAGCCGTCGGCCTTGTGTTTGCGTGGGCATGTATTCAAAGGCCCATGAAGGTTCCTGTTCCGGATAATGAAGTGGTGGAACAGTTCATGATGCCACAGTCCGCAGAGCGGGACGTTGACATTTTGTTCATGGTCGACAACTCGGGGTCAATGGACAACGAGCAGACCAATCTACAGGCCAATTTTCTGACTTTGATGAACACCCTCGAACAAATGACGGGCGGCCTCCCTAACGTTCATATCGGGGTGGTTAACCACCCC
>JAABSF010000351.1 GCA_011390535.1 Deltaproteobacteria bacterium
TGATCCTTTTGATCCTGCTTATCTTGTTGATCCTGCTTATCTTGTTGATCTTGCTTATCTTGTTGATCTTGCTTGTCTTGTTGATCCTGCTTGTCTTGTTGATCCTGCTTGTCTTGTTGATCCTGCTTATCCTGCTTATCCTGCTTATCCTGCTTGTCTTGCTTATCCTTTTCTTTGTCACAGCGCTCAGAATACAAAGCAGCCACCCGCTCCGCCTCTTTCTTTACGGCTTTCGTCCCTTCCAGGCCCCTGTGAGAAAGCTCGAGGTTCCACTTTGCCTTATAGTGAGAAGGTTTCCTCAACAAAACGTTTTTATACTCGCCAATGGACTTCTGGAAATACTCTCCCGCCTCACCATGTTTTTCGGCGGCCTCTTTATATGTCGTGGCCGATTTCTTGAGTAACTCACACGCTTCTTTCGGAGGCTCACCTTCGCCTTCCAACCCAGCCTCTTTAGCCTGACTGAACAGCTGGGCAGCTTCCACAACTTTCTTGTTGCCCTCTTCTATGAGACCCTGTGCCATCTTATTGAATGTGTTACCCAAATTGTAACGCGCCTTCAATCGCAGCTTTTTGTCTCCTTTTGTGGACGCTTTCATGAACTCTCTCTCCGCTTCGTCCAGCTTTCCCATCCCGAGGAAAGCCAGGCCGCGGTTGTATCCGAGGCCGGGTCGACTACCCAGCTTTTTAGAGGCTTTCTCGTATGCGCCTAAAGCTTGCTCACTCTTCCCATCTAACAGCAATTTATTGCCCTTCTCTACGTCCTTGTTGGGGCGCTGAAAAACAGACCACCCAGTTAACAGGAATAGAGAAAAGAACATTACCCACAAGCTACCTGTTTGAGTTTTCAACTTATTTTGAATCATGACTATTTCACCCATTGTTCAATCACAGATGTCAAACACTTTATCACAACTACAACACGAATGGGTTCCTGGAGGTTATTGCTCCCGATATTTCTCATTCAACCAACACTTTCCTTTTGTGGTCGTTATCTCACCCTTCATGCTCTCCACTCTTTTCCAGAAGCCCTCTTACATATTTTTTGCTCTTAGAGAGGGATCTTCGCTCACTCAAAGTGAGCTCGATGAGGAGCAGCAAAAATGCTGGAAAAAGAAACCAGTGGTATTGCTCTACTTTCTTGCGTCTCATTCTGGCTTTTGTCTCAGCCCTCTTCAACCCTTTCATTTCGTCTCGGATCTTCTCCATACCAAAACTCGCGACTGTTGATCTAAAATACCTTCCTTCCGTCATATCTGATATTTTCACCAACGTACGCTCATCAAGTCGAGAAACCACAGGCTTTTCATTTTTATCCTTCATGGTCCCAGCCATCTCCCCATCATCCGTGACGATGGGGACAAGGTCTCCGCTCCTCGAACCTATGCCGAGAGTATAAACCTTAATCCCCAGCTTAGCCGCCAACTTTGCCGCCTGCAAGGGGTCTGACTGGTGATCTTCTCCATCAGTCAATAAAACAATCACTTGGGCTCGTTTTCCCAACCCCTCAGCTTCTCGTGCTCGTTGCAGCATACGAATCGCCGCGCTCAATGCCTTCCCGATTGCGGTTCCTCCCACCGGCATATCATGGGGAGTCAGCTCTGAAAAAAACAACTTTGCGGCATTGTAGTCAGTCGTCAAAGGAAACTCTTTTACACTCCCTGCAAAAGCCACCAACCCGATCCTGTCTCCTTCCAAGTCATCTATAAACCAAGCAAGCTCTTGTTTTGCCTTATTAAGGCGGCTTCTGGAAACATCCCTCGCGTACATACTCTTGGAAAAATCCATGACCACCACTACATCCAGCCCAACCAATTTCACCCAGACCGATTTCCCCTCTGACTGAGGCCGAACCCAGGCGATCACCCCCAGAGCCAAAACCAACACCATAATAACAGCCTTGACGGTACGGCGGGGCCCCGAAACCGAATAAGCCATTCTTCCCACCTGAGCAACATCTCCAAGTGCCTCCATCATACGACGACGCCAATGAAACAAAAGCGCAAACGCAACTATCAAAAGAGGCACAGAGAGGAGAAGCCAGAACCCCGGCTGGGTGGGCGGCCACAATCTTTCGATATTGGCCCATCTCATGGAAACCTCCTGAACACCGTCAAAGTCAACAACAGCTCCAATAGCAAGAATATCAACCCAAGGCCCACAAACCAGTTATGAATGGGTGTTCTGGACACTTCAAACTTCGCCGGCAACCTATCCTTTTCCAGACTATCCAGAATCCGTTGAAAACTATTTCTCATCGCCGAAGTGTCTCCCGCCAGATAAGGGGTTCCCCCTGTAGCGGCTGCTATCTCTTCCAATAATCTCGGATTCACCGGAAACCTTGATCTGAGCAACCCGCCGGGCATACGACCTGTTTGCCCCGAGACTCCAAGCAAAACCGTGTATATTTTTACGTTCAAAGTCTGAGCGTACTGGGCTGCCTTGCGCGGCATTAACATTCCGGCGTTATTATCCCCATCTGTCAGCAGCACTATGACCTTGGTTTTCGTCTCCGATCGTCTCAACCTATTCAATGCCGTGCCTATCGCGTCTCCAATAGCCGTGCCTCGTGGGTTCACTAAGCCAAGCCTCACCCCGGCCAACATGGTGCGCAACGCATCATAGTCAAGAGTCAGTGGTGACCACCAGTAGGCCTCCTTGCCGAATAACACCAACCCTATCCGGTCGGTCTTCCGGTGAGAAATAAACTCATCTATAACCCGCTTAGCTGCTTCCAGCCTGTTTGGGTGCATGTCTCTTGCCTGCATACTGCCCGAGACATCCAAGACTATCATTATATCTATCCCTTTAGCGGTCTCTTCAATCTCTTGCCGCTTTTTCAACTCCGGCCCCATCAACGCCATGAGCCAGGCCGTCGCAGCCAAAACACGCAGCGCATTCGGCAAAGCCACCAACCGAGCCCTTAACCCCAACCCCAAAGAGCGTGCGTCATGTACCCGGGAAAAGCTAAAGGTTGCCACACGTTGCACACGGCGGACCAACCCGACCCAAATTATCAAACTCAAAGCAATGACCGGGAGGAAGACCCAAAGAAGCACCTTGCGTATATTTTCAGCCCAATCTCCCCGTGGAAATGAAAAAGAAAACTCTCCACCGACCGACTGAATGTAACTATAAAAAAAGGCAGACACAGGAAGAGCCACAGCCAATATCAAAATATAAGGAACTGCTGCATTCAACCTCCGCTGCATCGAAGTAACCGGCGGTGCTTCAGGCAAAGGAGGCGGAGCCGAACTTCTTCCTCTTCTCCGATAGCCCATCAGCTCCCTCCTCCGTCGTTTTTCCTATCAGCGTCCCTACTATCAGAGCTGTCTCCAGCATCAATATCAGCTTGGCCCCCGTCGCTCTCTCGGCCGTCGGATCCGCCAGGCATTGATGGTGCTCCTTCGTTCTCTAACTCCTGCGGGACGCCCTCTGAGGAATCCGTCCCATCATCTCCTTCGTTCTCTAACTCCTTCGTGACGCCCTCATTATCATCCATCCCTTGTTGATCTTTACCACCCTC
>JAABSF010000352.1 GCA_011390535.1 Deltaproteobacteria bacterium
CCCATCTATTCTTGTGCCTACATCCACAGTTGGAAGATTCTCATCTTTCAAAACACCTGGCTCTGCAGGCTCGGAAGGAATAAACTTAGATTTTTCTACAATCGAAAAAGCATTCATCAATATGGTATCGGCTTCTTCCCGGGTGGGTTTGTATTTCGCGAATTTCACCAGATCACATTCGTGACTAAAATCCTCAAGTTCCGTAAAACTCAGATCCATTGGTGCCGCTTTCTTCATTGTAGCCAGCAGCTCAGTCGTCGTCATTTCCAGAGAATCAAAGCCATAACGGTTGCCAAGGTATTCGCGGACAGCCTCTGAGACTCCAAAGTAAAAGTCAGTGAATCGCTCCTCATCTCTCATAGACGACACCTCCAATGCACGCAGTTTTTCCAGGGCGATCTCATGAGCCGGCCTGGGCGGAGGTGGAGGTTTCGGTGCACGTTTTTTCTTTTTCCACAGCAGAAAAAGCAAAAAACCAATCAAGATTCCGGCTATCACCCCCCCGATGACCATGA
>JAABSF010000039.1 GCA_011390535.1 Deltaproteobacteria bacterium
CATCCAAGAGAGTCTCTATTTGTGCCAAGGATTGTTTTCGTGCGGAAGAATTGAGTTCTTCGCAATCAGGGTTTTGTTGTCCAGAGATAGATTCCATCTCCGGATTTTCGGAGGTGTTTTCTTGTATTGAACCAGTCCATTGTCTGAATGTACCTTCGGGTATTTGAGCCGCATGAGCAAATGTCGCCGTGTCGATATTCTCTTTTTTCTCTTTTCCTTCTTTCCATAGATTCACAATGAAGCACCGAAACTCATCACTGTATCTTCGGCGTTGTTTTCCCAACATGGAAACGCATCCGGCGTTTTCCATTATATATTTTAAGACTCGTCGGCTTATGTGGCCGGTATCTTGATGTGTCTTCGGCTTTGGGGTTGAAGGACGACCTGCTGTTCTTGAGAGTCCTTCTATACTCTGTTCGACGGCGGAAGTAAGTTTATATGCGCGGGTTTTTCCCGCTCCGACGGTTTCTATGATTTGAGAAGAAGAAGGCGCCGGAAGCTTCAGTTTTCTGAAGCAGTTTGCAGCCACCAAAAGAAAAGCAGCGAAAAGATTTTTCGAGACATTTGGAGAAATATTATTTAAAAGAGTCATGGTCCTCTCTTTTTTTGGGTTTGTAATTTTTCTAACAGATTGTTTCTAACTCAAATTAAGAGGGACCACCCTATTTTTTTTCCTGAAATTCTGAAGATGAAGAGCAGTTATTTATGGCCCGAAAGCGGTGAGTTTTTTGCCCATCAGCCAGATTTCCGGTTAGCGTGGTTAAAGGAACTCCGTGCATTCTTGCTTAATATTGAATACTAAATACTCGATAAGCTGCATCCGGGTCCGGAGATCCGGCTCCTGCCTCCGGTTTGAGGAGTTATTTGGATTTGGGTGCTGATCCGCTCTTTTAACGCTTGTACGTGCGAGATTACACCGATGAGCTTGCCGTCTTGTTGCAAGCCCGCGAGGGTCTCCAGGGCGGTGTCCAGGGCTTCTTCGTCCAGTGTGCCGAAGCCTTCATCCAGGAACAGTGAATCCACCCGGACGTTCTTGCTCGCCATTTGCGACAAACCCAGCGCCAACGACAAACTGACGATAAAGCTCTCGCCGCCGGAAAGGTTCTTCGTGGACCGAATCTCCCCCGCCTGATAGCTGTCGATCACGTTGAGCTCCAGTGGCTGAGCGTCATCACGAACCAACAGGTAGCGGTCGGTCATCTTCTGCAGTTGCCGGTTGGCATAACCAATCATCATCTCAAAGGTGAGCCCCTGGGCGAAATTGCGGTACTTCTTGCCGTCTGCAGAGCCGATCAATTCATGTAGGTTTTCCCATCTGTTACACTCTCTCTGTTGGGCCTCGATAGCGGTTTGCTTTTCTTTTATCCGCTCTTTTGCCGCTGCATTTTCATTCAGCTTGTGCTTGAGACCGGCGATGATGTCCCGCAGCTCTTTCAGGGATTCTTCGTATTTATCTAATTGGGGTTTCAGCTCATCGAGAGATTTGTTGGTAACCTTTTGGGCCATTTCTGTGGCCAGGCGCGTTTCTCGGTCCTTTTGTCTGGCCTTGAGATCCGTTTGGCGCTGATCCAGTTCCTTGGCCTTAGCATCCAGCTCTTTTCTTTGCTCCGGGAGCAGGCGTGCCTCTATGAACTCCTTTTCATCTGAAAAACTCACGGACTTAAGCGCTTCGGAAAAATCAGATTCCAACCTTATTAGCTCTGATTCTCGATTATTGATACGTTTTTTCAGAGATTCAACATTGGCCTTTGCGGTGTTCCATTTTTGTTGCAGCTCGTCGTGGAGGTCTCTGGCTCGCTTTTCTGCACTTTCGGCATCCAAGACAGCTTTGTTCAAGCGAACTTCTTCATTGTCGGGATTCTTCTCGCCGTACAAGGTTTTCCGTTCCTCACCTACGGCGGCGAGTTCCTTTTTTAAGGTCTCCAGGAGCTCCCGATTTTCGGCCAGGGAGGTGCTTTTAGTTTCGATAACCGCATCCAGGCGCTTAACTTCGCCGTCAAGCTCGTTGATTTGTTTCTCGATTTGAGTCTTCTTTTTAACCTGAGCCTGCCATGCATTCAGCCGCTCCCTGAGTGAGCCTAGAAGTGAAGAAACATCGTCGTCGGGAATCTCCTCAACGCCGAGCGGCAGGAGTTTGTCGGAGACGGCCTGTTTCCGTTCGGCAAAATCAGCACGGATTTTTTTTAGGTTTTCTTGCAGCTCGGCGAGGGCTTTCTCGGCAACATTTTTTTCATTAGATGCTGCTGACTCACGCTTTTCAGCCTCGGTCAAATTATTGCGAGCTGATGCTTCCGTTTCTCTAAGTTTCTCCATGGCCGCTTCTTGATCCTCGGCCTGACTGATCAGCTCGGTCAGTTTTTCGATCTTCTGTTCAATGTCGTCCGGGACAGGGATGTTGCCTTCTGCGAAGGGGTGCTCGGTCGCACCACAGAGCGGGCAGGGCTTACCGTCTTCCAGTTTGGCGCGGTGATCTTCAAGCTCCCCTATTTTTCGTAGGAAGGCCATTTCACGCAGCAGGGTTTCCTTCTCGGCGCGGTGCTCGCGCAACAAACGATCTCCCAGCAGCCGGCTTAACGCAGCTTTAGATTGCTGAAGCTGTTTTGATGCTTTATCCAGTTCCTTTTTTCTAATGCCGCATTGCTTCAGGCAGTGGTCGAGTGACTTTGTCGCCTGTTCCATATTCGTCACTGCCTTTTCTCGGGCAGCCTCTTTTTGCGCGATTTCTTTTTGTGTGGAGAGCAAGCCCTCCAACCGCTCTTCAACTCCGGCCAGGCCGCTGATCAGCCATTCATCCTGTGCATGCTCCTTGAGATAGCCTTCTACAAGTTCCAGTTTGTCTTGGGCCTCGGCGCTTCGTTTGCGACATTCGAGTCGGGCCTTTTTATCCTTATCAATCTCGGCACCGACTTTCCGGCAGCTCTCTTCACCATCTAAAACAGCCTTTTGCTGATCTGCAAGCTTCTGATCCAGGGAGCGAACCTTCTTAATGATGGGAGCAGCGGCTTTTAATTCCTCTTTGGCCTTAATAGTTTGATTTTGAGCCGATTTCAGCGATTCCGCATGTTTCTTGGAAGAGGCCTCCAGCTCAGGAAGTGTTTCTTCTTCGGTTTTCAGTGCTTTCTGATCATCCACTTGTTGTTTTCGGGTCGCTGTAAGCGTTGCGTATCGGCCGTCCAGTGACGCTGCGCGTAAAGCCCAGTTGAGTTTGTTACGATCCGGTTCAAAAGCATCGATATGGTTTTGCAGCTCACCAGCCTCATCGGTCAGGCTTATTATCTCCTTCTTCAGGCCATCTATTTTGGTCAGCCACTCAATCGCCTTTCGTGTTTCTGCGGTCTTGGCGGCGAGGTCTGCATCTTTTTTCTGGTTTGATTCGAGCGTATGTTGAATCTCTTTTTCTTGTTCCGGCTCCAGAATAACTATTCCTTGGGTTTCAGCATTAAGGATCTTCAGCTTTTCCCGCTCGTCACGCAGGCTCTCATGGACCCTGATGGATATCCGGCTGTAGATCTCTGTGCCTGTTATTTGCTCCAGGATCGGTGCCCGATAATCCGGCGCCGCCTGGAGGAACGCCGCAAAACCGCCCTGAGCCAGCAACATGGAGCGGGTGAAACGGTCAAAATCCATGCCCGTTGTTGTCTCGATGTGAAGCGCAACATCTCTGATCTTGGATTCATAAATCTCCCCGGATTCGGCATCGGCGATCTCGTGTTTCGGGGGCTGGAGCTCGCCGTCCGGTTTCTTGCGAGCCCGGTGCTGTCCCCAGTGAGAGCGGTAACGCCCGGTTTGGGTTTCAAACGTCACCTCGGCAAAGCAGTCACCGGTCCGGCGGGACATGATTTCGTTTGCGCTCTTGGTGACCTTGTCCAGGCGAGGCGTCCGTCCGTACAGGGCGAGGCAGATAGCATCAAGGATAGTCGTTTTTCCCGAGCCCGTGGGGCCGGTGATGGCGAAGATACCATCCGACGCGAAGGCCGGGTGCGTGAGATCGATTTCCCATTCGCCGACCAGCGAGTTCAAATTCTTGAAACGAACTTGCAGTATTCTCATAGACAGCCTCTCTATTCCGCCCGCGAGTCCTCTTCATTAATCGACGAGATGGTTTCCTGATAGGTACGGAGCAGTTCCTCATGTTGGTCTTGGGGTACTTCTTTTACGGCGAGGCATCTTTGGAACACGTCGTTCACGTCCAGGTCGTCGAGAGTCTCCTCTTCATGAATTTGCCCCAGCACCTTGTCTATAATGCGGTTGTTCTTTATTCGCAGGATTTCGATTTGAGTGTTTGCAACTGCCGCCTCCAGACGCTCGCGCAGGTCGCCGATGACTTCCTCGCCTTCATAAATGACTTCGAGACTCCCTTGGAAATCGGTTGCCGACAATTCGATGATACGGCTCGAGATGGCGCTCCAGTCTCCTCTGACGCGCTCCATACTGTGAAACACCGGCACGTCTATGAGCTTTACGGACGCAGCCTTGCCGTTAAAATCAACCCGGCAAACACTCTTTTGTTGTTTGGCCTCACCAAACCCCATAGGCAGTGGAGAGCCGCTGTACCTTATGGTTTCAGAGTCGTTCACTCTTTGCGGGACGTGGAGATGTCCAAGCGCAAGATAGTCAAAGCAGTCCGGGAAAATGCCCGTCTTCACATGAGCCAGAGAGCCGACATACAGCTCGCGTACCCCATCGCCGTCAACGGTTTTCCCGCCCGCTGTATACAGGTGGCCCATGGCGACGATGGGAACATCAGCTCCCAGCTCCTCGCGTCTCTGCTCGGCCAGAGCCGCGACCGCTGCGTAATGATCGCGGATACCATCAACCAACTTCCGCTCCTTATCCGCGACACTCTCACCCGCTTCCGCCACCCGGATATCCCTATCCCGGAGATAAGGCACCGCGCAGACAATAAGCTCCGGTGCACCCTGTCCATTCTGTTCATCCGGTCTATCCTGTACATCCGGTCCATTCTGTCCATTCTGTCCATCCGGCTCATCCTGTCCAGCCTCTCCTTCATGTTCAATCTCTCCATTACGGAGCACCAGCACTTCCGCTTCCGGATCTTGTTCCGGATCTTGGGATGCGCTGCCCACCACGTGGACATCAAGAGCTTTAAGTAGCTCTTTTGGGGCATTCAAAAAGGAAGGCGAGTCGTGGTTTCCGGCGACAACGACAATATGCCGACAAGATGACGCGGCCACCCTGCACAAAAAACGATAGTACAGCTTCTGCGCCCGATTGCTCGGAGTTGTGTTGTCAAACACATCGCCCGCCACCAGCAGCGCATCAATTTCATTTTGTTGAATCGTCTCTGCCAGCCAGTTCAGAAAAGCCTCGAACTCGTCATATCGTTTTCTACCGTAAAGTTTTCGACCGATGTGCCAGTCGGATGTGTGAAGGATTTTGATTGATTCACTCAATTGTCATTCAGCCTTTCCTTTTATGGGTTCCTTGTCTTGCTGGTATCCTCTCCTTGATTAGTTCCTCTGTTTGATGGGTTCTACTTATTCCACTCCAACACTTTTGAGCAAAGCCGAATATTGATCTTAGTCTTCTTTCAGCTTTTCAATGATTTGTCGAGCTGCAGTTTGCATCTCCTGTAATTCCATAGGTTTTTCTCCGCGCTCTAACATGCCGCATAGGCGTCGAGCCGGTGGATCTTGTTGTGCCTGGTACTGTTAGTGGCTGAATAGCGAAGGATCATCAGCGGCTTGAACTTGGCAGGTGCCTGGTCGAAACTGGCCTGGCCCGGCAGGGATTTATCGTAGCTTTGGTTTTCAATCTTATGGACAAGCACCATTCCTCGACCAACCGAATTGTCGGGTCATTAGAATGTAAAACTCTCGTTCCAAGGGATCGGAACAACGCTTTATAATGACGAAGTTGTGGTTTCATCCGATTTCTCGCACCAGCGGTGCGAGGTTTTCAATCCCTTGATATGCCTCAAAAAAACCCTTCATTCCATGGTCCCTCCAGCCTGTAGCTCCACGAATATCCGTCCAATATCCCAATACAGCCCCACCAACTTTTTATTGATCGCCTTGAAGGCTTCGTACTGAGCGGACCGTACACGCTCTTTCACGGGAACCACAAGTGAGGGGCGAGCCTGACTGCTGCGTTGCAGCTCCTTGAAATAGCACTACTATTCCTGTGTCGCAGCGTCTTGCATCCAGACCCTCCGCGCTCCCGGCTCCTCGGTCCGTCATTCTGCAACAGGATCTAGTTGGGATAAACTAACAATAGATTACGATATAACGAAAACTGGGGCTAAATTTGGATTTACTTTACGTTACAGTTGGTACATTATAAAAATATACTTGCAAAAGTGAGGTGTATCGAAAAGGCGAGGCGTATTGAAAAGGCGAGGCGTATTGAAAAGGCGAGGCGTATTGAAAAGGCGAGGCGTATTGAAAAGGAGCAGTGTATCGAAATGATTAAACGGGAAAGTTACCTATCAAGAATCCGTCCATTCATTGGCAGAGATATTATCAAAGTGCTGACAGGCATCCGTCGTTGTGGAAAATCGGTGATGCTGGAACTTATTAAGGATGAATTGAAGGGGCAGGGGATTACGGAGAATCAAATTCTTTCAGTTAATTTTGAAAGCAGGAAGGCAGGGCATTTAACATCACTGGAGGAGACTTATGCCCATGTTCGATCATTTGCTGCGAATAGAAAGGAAAAGGTTTATCTGTTTTTTGATGAAGTACAAGAACTGACTGGGTGGGAAAAAATGGTGAACTCTTGCCTGGTGGATTTTGATTCGGATATCTATATCACAGGATCCAACGCTAAACTGTTGTCAGGTGAGCTTGCCACTTACCTGGGTGGGCGGTATGTGGAATTTTGCATTTTCCCCTTTTCCTTTAGAGAGGTGTTCGAAAACTCGCCGGATACAGACATCAATCACGTTTTTCAAACATATCTTACAAGGGGTGGCATGCCTTTTCTTTACCAGGTGCCCATCGACGAAAGAAGTGCCATGCAATATCTAAACGATGTGCATGATTCCATCATAATAAAAGACATCGCTACCAGAAACAAAATCCGGAATATTGAGCTGTTGAAGAGGGTGATTTTATACCTGATGGCCAATGTCGGACAAACTTTCTCAGCAAAATCCATCTCAAAATTCCTGAAGAATGAGCAGCGGCGAGTCTCCACAGAAACTATCTATAATTACATCGATTACTGCACTGAGGCTTGTTTTATCCATATGGTCCCACGAGAAGATTTGACGGGAAAGAAAATATTACAGTTTCATGAAAAAATATTTATTACAGACCACGGCATGCGGGAGGCCATCTATGGGAATAACCTCCGTGACATTAACCAAATCCTCGAAAACATTGTGTTTATGGAGCTGCTTCGCAGGGGTTATCAGGTTCATGTAGGTAAAAAAAATAACCGGGAAGTAGATTTTGTGGCTTCTTTAGGAAAAGAAAAAGTGTATGTGCAGGTGGCATATCTTCTCGCTACGGGAGAGACAGTGGAGAGGGAATTTTCGGTGTTGGAGATGATCCCGGATAACTATCCGAAATATGTTGTGTCCATGGACGAGGTTGACAGAGGAAGATCCGGCATTCGAAATGTTCATGTACGAGACTTTTTATTGCAGGAAAAGTACTAACAACCGATCAACCGACCAACTAAACAACTGATCAACCGAACAACTGAACAACTGATCAACTGAACAACCGACTAACGACAATTACTTTTCACCATCCCGTTGCTTTTTTGGAAAATGTTACCGCGAGGGGTTAGGTGTGCTTGACAAGCGCAGTTAGGGGTCTATTGCTGTGTAACGGCGAGAGAGGTGATTGATTTTTCTCCCTCCGTTCTACTCTTGGGTTGAGTTTTTTGTTGGAACAGCTTGGAAACCCAACGCCTTCGGGTAGTGGTTACTTTTGGTTGTTGGTTTGTTCGAAAGCCAGCAACAGAATGGCTGTTGCGTAGATTGAGATGTTTTCCAGGTAACGTTTCACCGCAACGCGTTCATCAGGCTCGTGGGCTCGCTCCTGGTCGCCGGCTGCCATGTCTAGGGGGCCGAAAGCCGCTGCCAAAGGGAAGGCTTTGGCATAGGTGGTCCCACGCAGGGAAATGAACCCACCCTGTCTGCCGGTGACCGATTCATAAGCCAGGTTGAGCGGTCCGAATAAATTGCGATGTTTTTTTGCGTCCAGGTATATGGGGGGTTGGATACGGCCCGCGTTTTGGATTTTGACATCAAATGGTTCGGTTCCATGGGTGAGGGGCTCAAAGTATTCTTCGGCTTTTTCCTGCACCTGCTCTCCAGTCAAACCTATTGGAAAACGGATGTTGAGCTCTCCCTTGGCGCCGCCCTTCCATATTTGTAGTCGGCCAAGATTCAAAGTGGTTTTTCCCATGTAGGGATGAACCAGATCCAGGTTCATCCCAGAGCCGTCAATATGGCGGCACGCCTGGAAGAGGGTTTTCGTTAATCTGGTGATGTTAGGAGAGATGTCCGGAAGGCGTGACAAGAACAAAAGCGCGTCGAGCAGGGCGTTGTGTCCTTTTTCCGGAAAGGCCGCATGTGCACTCTTTCCGGTGAATACCAGCTCGATTTGGATACGGGGTGTTGGGTCGGCGACCTCAACCTGTTTGACCGCGATGGTTGCCTGCGGGCGTAAGTGGAGCGTCTCTTGTCTGGCGGTGTCTATATCTGAGAGCAGTTTTTCTATGTCTTTTGCTTCCAGGCGCAGCCGAGTGAGGTCTGGTACCATGGTGCCCCTTTTTCCGCCGTCGAACTCAATCAACCGGACGGGTGGCAGGGGTGGTAGGGTGGGTGGCCATGCCACTGACAGTTCGAGATTGATGAATCCCTTTTCCGCATTGACCACAGGAAAAGCGCCATCCGGAACGAGTACGAAATCAGGTGTGGGCTCGTTGGCGCAAAGTAGGTCTATGTCGGGCCAATCGTCGGTTTCTTCGCGTGTGCCCAGCAGCAAACGGATGTCTTTTTGTTGGTGCAACCCGGGCAGGGACCGTTTGAGCGCATGCACTACATCCAATGCAGAAAAGATCGCCGCCGCCGGGCCTTTGTCGTCTTGTGCCCCACGGCCCCAGATGTAGTCACCCCGCAGGATGCCTTCGAATGGCGGTACAGACCAATCTCTTCCCGGTTCCACCACGTCGAGATGGACCGCGATCCCGATTGCGCCCGCGTTGTTTTGTTTGGCATCAGCGCTCGATTCAGCTACGGCGACCAGATTGTCATAGAGCTTGTAGCTCATCTTTAGTTGTTTTGCTTTTTGGTGCAAAAACTCCAAGCAGCGTGCAACTTCTCTTTGAAAACGTGTAACGCCTTGCACAGTCTGTTGTCCGCTGATCGTTTCGAACCCAAGCAGGTCCACCAATAGTTTAAGATATGTCGCGCTTCTCTGCTCCACTACCTGAGCAACGCGGCGGGCGAGCTGGATGGTCTGTTTGTGCTCATATTCAATCATGTGTTGTTTTTTTCTCCTCACTGTCTGTCTGATCATTCGTTGATGTTTGTTTAGGTCTTTCACGGTAGCTTTCATCGGTGCTCCGGTTAAGGCCGTAGCGATCGGTGGCCGAATGGATTATGGATGCGATGATCTTTTGATAAGAAAGACCTATGGCCTTTGCGGCGGTCACTAAAGGGCTTTTTCTGCGCAGTCCCGGCAGCGGGTTGATTTCGATTGCATATGCTTGCCCGTCCTCGTCCAATCGTAAATCGATACGGCCGAAATCCTTTGTCTGCATGACCTGAAAAGCAGCCGTCGCTGTTTGTAAAACCGTCTGTCGTTCCTGGTCGTCGAGAGGGGCCGGGCAGTGGGTCTGCACGATGTGTTCCGGGTCGGTGCTGCCCTTTATTCGGCGGTCCATGATGTTGTGCTCGTCAATTTTGACCTCATATTCCACCGGCTCAAGGATTTTTTGAGGACATCCTTCGAGCATGCCAACCTGGATTTCACGTCCCTTAATAAATTCTTCGACTTCTACTCCGTCGGGATATTGTTCGAGTAGACGGGAGGAAATCTCTTTTGCTTGTTGTGGATCCTCTGCGATATTTTCTCGACTGATCCCCAATGAGGAACCTTCTGCATTGGGCTTGACAAAGACGGGGTAGCACAGATGGGAAGGGATTTGGTTGTTTCTCCGTGTCAACGCAGCCCCCCGTGGCACATTGACACCGCGTATGGCGAAAATTTTTTCGGTCAACCGTTTCTCAATACCCACTCGAAGCAAAAAGGGACTGCTTCCGGTGTAGGCGAGACCCAACATCTCGTAGATTGAAGGATAGTAGGACTCCCTTTTAGTAGGGCTCGTACCTTCGGCCATGTTGAAAACCAGATCAGGACTCAATGCTACCAGATCGTCGACAATTTGATCCCCCGGTCGCGACATTTCCAAGCACTCCACATTGTGTCCCAGGCTGTTAATTGTGTCGCTGAGCAGTTGAACGTATTCCGATTCCAAGCGTTCACCGTAACACTCTTCGTCCTCTGTTGCAGCATTGAAGGCCAGCGTTATGTTCATCGGTTTGTTTTTGTGTGTGCTAAAAGGTGTCATTTTTTATTGAGCAGATCTAATTATTCTTGGTTAAAACAATGTTTGACGTTCTCGTGTCTGTAACTGATCGTATCCATACCTGGTCGTTTGCATAACCAATATTATGCAAGATGCTCTCCAGAAGGTGATATCAATGTGGAAAGGTGAGCAGGCTAAAGCGAGCTGTCCGAATCATTCCAATTTCATAGCGAACACAGGTGATACAAGAGCAAATACTCAATAAAATGGTTTATGTTGGGTGAAGGAGTAAGTGTTTGGCCAAAAGAGTTGTCCTGCGATGGAGGATTTGTCTTGTCATCTTGTAAAGAAATGCCTGAATCAACGATCAATGCACTAGATACAGAATCCAAATTCACCAAATTCACGGCCGTGTCGACCCACCCACCCATGGGTTGAGGTGCAGACAAGCGAGTCGCACAGTCGCACCACAAAATACCGAGCTCAGGCTCTCTCAGTGGACGGCCTTGCGAAAGTGTTTTTTTTAGCCGGTCCATCTTCTCCGCCTGCTTTCATTATGCCTGCTTTCATTATGCCTGCTTTCATTATGCCTGCTTATATTACGCCTGCTTATATTACGCCTGCTTATATTACGCCTGCTTATATTACGCCTGCTTATATTACACCTGCTTTTATTACATCCACTTTTATATAGCGCAGAGAATGAACCTTTGCAGAGAATGGGCCCGGCAGAAAATCAGTTATAGACAACCAGACTAAAAAGTGTTTGCCCTGTTGAAGATTTTGGCCGGGAGCCTAAAAGCCGACACCGGCGAGGTGGGGTGGCGGTAAGCTGCATCTCAGGAGGAGAAGCCGCGGGTCTTATTTTTGCCCGTTTGTCTG
>JAABSF010000353.1 GCA_011390535.1 Deltaproteobacteria bacterium
AATCTGGATTGGACCGACGGATGGAAGGGCAAGGGCCAGTTTTTTGTTTCGCAACAATATTCAGGCTTTGGTGACAACGGAATAGAGGCCGACAACAATGGAGACGACAACGCAGCGAGTCCAAGATCCGCGCCGATGCTTTCCAACTTGACGCTGATCGGATCACCGGGTTCTTCAGCTTCGGATATCGGTATTCTCTTGAGGGAGGGTACAGCCGGGAATATTTACAATGCCATCGTAACCGGGTGGCAGGACAGTTGCCTGGACATAGATCATAGCGAAACATTCTCAAATGCAATGGATAGTGATGAGCTGACGGGAGCGCTCACTCTGGTCAACTCAATCTTGGATTGTGATAACCCTTGGAACGAGGAAGAGGATGATCTTTTCTCACTGTCTGATTTTGTTGAAGAACTGAACGAGGGTAATTCACAAGAAAACCCGAAGTTGGTCTCACCATTCGATATCCAAAATCCGGATTTTCGCCCGGACTCAAGTTCGCCCGCTGTTTCAGGGGCTTTGATACCGGATGATCCCTTCTTTGAAAAGGTGGATTTCATCGGTGGGGTGGATCCGGACAATGACTGGACTAAAGGCTGGACTACGGGCTCGATGAACTGAAGAGGCCATTTGAAACTGTGAATGAATGGGCAAAGGTTGAAACTATGAGAAGTAAACTATCATGTCTTGTTGTTATAGCATTGGTTTTTAGCGCGATCTCAATCGGGTCCGCGAAGAAGAATAATGCGACCGGCCTTGCGAAGGGGCTGGTGCGATTGAGGGTTGAGGTGGACGCGCTGGCCGCAGAACTGGAAGCCAAGAAAACTGAAAAGAAGAACAAGATAGAATCATTGGCTCGTCAAAAAAGCGAGCTGAAGATGATGTTGAGTCGTGAAAAGACTCGCATGTCTCAACTCAGGAGGAGACTTCGTGATCGTCAAAAAAAGGTGGAAGAGAGAGCTAAAGCTCAGGAGGCGCTGATCCCCATTGTCAAAAATGCAGCATCCTTTCTGAAAGAAACCATAGGCAAAGGGCTCCCGTTCAAGATCAAAGATCGAAGGCAGGAGATCGACCGTATTTTGGAACGAATGGAAAAGAAGCTCATAACCCCCGGCGAGGCTGTAGCCCGCCTCTGGGAGAGAGTTGAGGATGAGCTGCGGCTTGCCCAAGAAAACGGGTTATATACCCAGGTTATCCAAGTCGAAGGAAAAACACAGCTCGTGGATGTAGCAAAATTGGGCATGGTGATGCTCTATTTCCAAACCCGTGGGGGAAGCCTAGGGTTGGCGTATCACTCCAATGATGGGTGGACCTTCAGATCTGCGAAGTCAAAAGAAGAAAAAAAGTCCATCTCAAAGCTCTTTGAAATGCTCAGGAAGGGGATCAGAACCGGTTACTTTGTTCTTCCTAACGGTTTGCCCAAGGTAATGGAGGGCTCTTTTGAATCATCTAAAAAGCCGGACGATGTTGAAGAAGCTCAAAACAAATAGATGGAACCTTGAGGTCGAGGTGCATGAAATGAAAGTGACTATAACTATTTTGATTGTGTCCTTTTTCTTTCTCTCAGGAGTGCCCGGGTATGCTGTGCCAAGAAAATTGTTGGAGGCATACAAAAAAGAATACTCCTTTTTAGAAGAGACGAAGAGGCAGCTGCGCGGAAGGTTGGCTCAAGTTGAGAAGCTTACAAAGAGCAAAGTAGAGCAAGGAGAAGAAGAGATCGAGAGACTTCAGCGGGGCCTCGTGGGGTTGAAAGCGCAAAACGATGACCTTGAGGAGAAATTGCAGGTTTCGAATAGAAACGATGACACAGAAAATGACGAAGAGCGGCTATTGGATCTTCTGGAAAGAGCAGACCATCGAATGAAAGAGGCCGGGCTGAAATTTGAAAATGGTAAAGAGCTTTCGTTGCAGGTTATGGGGGAGAACCTTAAAAAAATGTTCATTGCCGGAGGGAGGTTGATAACCCGGGGAGGTCAGGTCAGGAGAGTAAAAGGGAAATACTTTCTTGCCGATGGAAAACTGGTCTCCGGAGATTTGATTCAAGTGGGTCGTATTGCGACTTTTGGTTTGGCCGCTGACGGGGTCGGTGCGTTGGCCCCGGCCGGCGAAGGCAGGCTTAAGCTATGGCCTACAAGCTCTCAAAAAACCGCACTTGCGCTTTCAAGAGGGGAAAGAATACCTTCTCTGGAGATCCTTGTTTATGAGACTTTAGAGAAGCCTTTGACACCGAAAAAAACGATGTCCTTGTTGGAGACCATCAGGGCAGGGGGGATAATTGCTTGGGTCATTGTGGGGATCGGCGTGTTGGCTTTTCTATTGATATTGGTTCGTATGGCAATCTTGTTTTTCTACGGTAGAGGAGCAAAGAAACTGGCAAGAAAAGTTGAGCCCCTTGTGGCGGAGAAGAACTACGACGCCGCAAAGATTTACTTGAAAAGCAAAAGGGGAGCATCTTCGCACGTGATAAGAGCTGCGATTGAAGGAATGGGCTTTGGGAGAGAAAGGATCAATGACAAGGTATCAGAGGCATTGTTGGGAGAGGTGCCGAAGATTGAAAGGTTCGGAGCTGCAATTACGGTGTTTGCTGCGGTTGCTCCGTTGTTGGGGTTGTTGGGAACTGTTACCGGGATGATTTCCACATTTGATGTAATAACCGAGCATGGCACGGGCGATCCGAAACTGTTGTCAGGGGGGATATCAGAAGCATTGATAACAACTCAACTCGGGCTCTGTGTGGCCATACCAACTCTGCTTGTAGGGACCCTGCTGAGAGGGTGGGCAATGGGTATCCAGAGTGGAATCGAACAGGCTGCAATGAAAATCATCAACATAGATCAATACAATATCAGCGGCAGCTTAGAAGAGTTGGAAGGTGGTGAGAAGAAAGGAACTTTTACAGAAAAGTCTTCTCAGAAAGCAGCTGCTCAGGAAGAAACGACTAAGAAGGAAGCGGGTAAGGAGAAAACTTCTGATGGATTGATAATAGAAGACCGAACGGGAGCACCGCAAGAAACCGGCGAGAAAGTTGAACCGGGGCTGTGTAATCACTTTGTTTTGACCCAACAAAACTCCGCGAAAGGTGAGGGCGAAACGCACTACTCCGGCCGATAGCCGGTGTCGACTAAGGAAGGTTGAACAGCGTCCAAAGGAGGTTGTTCAGCCCATAGGGCTGAGGAAGAAATGTCGATTATATTGATCCGTTTGGAAACATTTTACGTTTATCTTGAAAGCGGCGGTTTTGTAATGGGCCCGTTGGCGGTGGGAGCCGTTCTGCTTTGGTATGCGCTGGGATATAGAATATTTACCCTGCGGAGAGGGAGTGGAAAGAGTATCAGCCGACTAGTAGAGAGCCATTTGAAAGACACTGCCTCCAAGCCTACGGGGACAGGTATCATCGACAGCGCGGTAGCAAAAGGCGTAGAGGTGTTAAGGTTGAGGGGCGTTTCTTTGAGACCCTATTTAGACGAAAAATATGCTGATTACGAAAAAGAGATGAATAGGTATTCGGTGTTGGTAAACAGCATCGTTGTGGTCTCGCCACTCGCCGGTTTGCTGGGTACGGTTACAGGGATGATTGAAACTTTTCAGGCCCTAGGGGAGATGTCATTGTTTAGTCAATCCGGTGGTATCGCCGGCGGGATATCTCAAGCTTTGATTTCAACACAGATGGGTTTGGCCGTAGCCATACCGGGACTGGTTGTAGGCCGAGTGCTCGTGAGAAGACAAAGAAATCTCTCCTGTGAGCTTGAAAAGCTAAAAGACTATTTGTGCAACTACCAAATCAATTATGAAAAAAAACAAGGGGATAACGATGAAGTTTTTAAGACGCGATGAAGTAAAAGCAGACCTTGATATATCGCCCCTCATAGACATGGTGTTTATATTATTAATATTTTTTATGGTATCGACCACCTTTGTAAAAGACATGAAGATAGATGTAGAGAGGCCCAGCGCTTCATCTTCTAAGAAGGCTTCTCCTAAGGCTATCAGAGTGCACCTTGAAAAAAACGGCTCGATATATTTCGAAGGGTTGCCGGTGAAAACGTGGAT
>JAABSF010000354.1 GCA_011390535.1 Deltaproteobacteria bacterium
GGTCAGACAGTTCTGGGTGCCTGTTTCACATTCCCCTTCGTTGGTGCCGCAATCCTGGCTGGTGCCTACAACACAAGTGCAATCCTCATCGGTCTCCCCGTCACAATCATCATCCAATCCATTGCAATTAGAGTCGTCATCAGCCGGCTCTACGCCGCCGACACAGTCTCCAGACCATTCGCCGTCGACGCATTCCTCTTCGCCGAGTTGACAGACGCCTTCACTGATGCCGCATGGCCGTTTTTCGCCCACGATGCAGTCGCAGACCTCATCGGTCTCGCCGTTGCAGTCATTGTCGATCCCGTCGCAAACCTCGGTTTCAGGCTGCGGGGCGTCACAATCTTCCCACTGACCGTCAAAGCAGTATTCGTAGCCCGAACCGCAGTCGGTTTCGCAGGAACGGCGTAGTTGGCCGGTGCTTCCACCTTCATCGGTTTCCCCGTCACAGTCGTCGTCAATGCCATTGCACTCTTCGGGCTGCGGTACACAATCTGTCTCACACTCTTGCCACTCACCATCAATGCACTCCTGGGTACCGGAAATATTGTTCTCGTCGACACAATCTCTCTCGAGGCCGTCGTCGATCAAACCGTTGCAGTCGTCGTCCAGCCCATTACATTGCTCCGCCGTTGGAACACAGGTTGTACCGCCGTCATCGCCGCAACCCATGGACACGAGGCATGCGAAAACACCCGCTACCGTTAATGCCCCCAACCGGCTAATTTTATTGATCTTCATCTTCAAACTCCTTTTGATCTTTGCGGGATCATTACTATAATCGTAATTATTCCCAGTTTTATGCTAGTCCAACATTTATATTTTGTTTGGTTTAACTACACTTATTTCAATTGGTGCTAGGTTACTTTACTCCCCACATATGATCAAGCAGAACATAAAACTATTTGACTTGTCGCGTCAAACTTTTTTTCGAACGTTCAATCTATTAAAGGCGATCCTAAAACCCACGCAACGGCTTGTGCTCGATTTATTGTCCCTAAACAAAAATCCGCCACGAAAAGCATTGCGACGAACCATAACAAAGAAGCTACTACTCGAGCCTCAATTCAAAAGGCATTCGTGCAAACAATGGAGATTGATCAGCATACAAGAAACCCGGCGGTATAGATTGTACAACCACCGATACCAATGAGACAAGACTGAAAGCCGGAGCTGTTCTCTCATCTTCTCTCCACAAGCCTTTTACCTGGCCACCTCCCATGTCGGCATCCCCCTCAGCATCTGCGGAATATGCCCTCAAACTTGGCGTCGCTTTCATACCTTTTCCACTCCCTGAGCTTGGGTTTATCAAGCCACTCGCCAACCTCAATAGAAGCCCCTTTCGTTTCTCCGGGTACACCAACACAGGCGAGTCTTTCGGCAACCCGGCTCGCCTGCGAGCCCATTCAACGGCCACACCAACATCACCGAACCCATCCACCAGCCCTCTGTCCTTGGCCTGAGCTCCTGTCCACACCCTCCCTCGAGCAACCCGCTCGACGTCTTTTACGCTCATCTTGGGTCGACCATCGGCTACTGATTTTACGAACCTCATGTAATGCTCACGGAGCTTTTTCTTCAAAATCTTTTTCTGTTCTTCGGTGTAAGGAACATAAGGGCTCTTCAACCCAGCGAAAGGCCCCTTGGACCACTGATGAACGTTTACACCTATTTTCTTCAAGAGCCCGCCCACATCCGGTTTCCCGGCAAAAATACCAATGCTCCCTGTTATCGTTGCCGGCTGGGCATATATCTTCTCAGCCGCGACCGCCAGCTCATAACCTCCGGAGGCCGCCACATTGCTCAAAGATGCTATCACTGGCTTGACCTTTCTCAACGAAGTCAGCTCACGTTTAAGCTTGTTCGAAGCTCCCGCGCTTCCACCCGGGCTGTTGATCCTCAACACCACAGCCTTTATTCTCCTATCTTCACGCATTTTCCTGAGCACCCTAATCAAAGTTGCATCTCCGGCGGTAAATTTATTTAAAAACGGAATCCGGCGGCTTTCTCCACTGATGATGTCTCCTTCGACTACCACAACAGCCACCGCCCTCCGCCGCCCCCACTCGTGCCTGCGATTCTTCGGCTTTTTTGGCGAGACAAACCGGACACTTCGCCCCAACAGCTTTTTTAGTTTCTCGTCAACCTCATCTTCATAGATCGTATCATCTACAAAGCCCCACTTAAGAGCCTCATTAGGAGTAAACGGCACGCTCTTCATCTTATCGCGTACATTTCTCTCGGATTTCAGAGCCGAACGTTTGGAAACCCCCTTAACCCAATCATCGTAGATCTCTTTGACGATCGATTTATTTACTTCCTCCGACTCAGGAGAAGGCCCTTCATCTTCGAAAGCTTCAGGGGCGGTTTTATAATCTCCATGCTTGATAAACTGCATATCCACGCCCACTCGATTAAGAAGACGCTTGAAATACAACCTTGAGAGAGTCACCCCGGAGACCATCAAACCACCGGAAGGCGCAATCCAAATCCAGTCGGCCGCCGAAGCGAGATAGTAGGCAACATTCCCAGGGGTCTTTACAACGGCAATCACCTTTTTCTTCTTACCCTGCATCCGCCGGATCAAGCGCCGAACCTCTTGCGCCCTCGCCCACCCAACCCCTTCATCCGGGACAGGGATGATCACCGCCGCGATACTCGCATCCTGTAAAACCCGCTCTCCTTGAATAAAAAACTCTAAAAAAGCCCTCTCGGATGCCGACTCTCCCGGAACCTTCAGCACAACCGCTGCATCTCCTCCTTGATAAACTGATTTCGTCTCCACGCCGCTCACTCTCACCCAACCTCCCGCTCCCCCGAAAACACCCCCTGGAATCACCGAGCCGGCTCTCCCCATGGCCACGCCCACGCCGACCCCCCATCGAGAGAAGTTCACCGCCAAACTCATGGTGGCCCTGAAATCATTGTAAATCTCCTCCCCTTGGAGGTCCTCCTGAGGAATCACACGATGTCTGTATTCCAGATCACCTCTGAAAAATATCCCCCTCCACAGTCGCCACTCCACGCCGAACCTGGGATCAACCGTTCTCCTGCGTTCACCTACACCCGCCCCTAAAGCCAAAG
>JAABSF010000355.1 GCA_011390535.1 Deltaproteobacteria bacterium
CCCACACTCTTTGGAGCGGCAACCCATGCCACCACCGAGGCATCAAAACATCCGAGACCTTCAACCCAAAAGCCAGATGTGACCAAGGACGGAAAAAACCCGCAAGATCCCACGTGGTCACCCCCTCCAGCCCCTCACTGCCGGGGCCGACAAAATGACTCACCGAAAGCCCCAGTCCCGCCCAATGGCCCAGCTTGCAACCAATCGAAAGCCCCAGCTTACCAACATCTCCATACCCCGCACCAAAAGGCTCCGGCCAACGAATGTATTGTGCTGAGAGCCCATACACAACGGGAACAAAAGGAATCTTCTGTGCCCAAAACAAAGCATCACCCGTTCCGCCGCGGCTCCCATCACCGTCCATCTCAGTGTGGTGAAAACTCAAACTCCATTTTTTCAAAAAAGCAAGGGCCGCCGGATTGCTCTCTTGAGACCACGCCTCCGGTGGGCCCACGAGACTCCCTCCGAACATAAGCACGCCTTTGGTGGGACGATCATCCAGCCTCCGCCCTTGCGCAGATGCCGGCTCAATAAAAGCAAAACTCATGGTCAAGAGACAAAACAAAGAAAAGACAGCTCGCTTAACCACATTCTTCCAACACCGACTAAAAGATACAGCCGACTCAAACTCTTGTAACCAGGTCATGGGGCTTGTTCCTAGATAGTTGTTCTTAAATACTGGTTCCTAAATACTGGTTCTTAAATACTTGTTCTTATTCACATGTTCTTATGCTTATGTACATGTTCTTAACTGCCTCTTTCATGCACCAAGGGCGGCAATGTATCAACAACTCTCTTGACGGTGGTATGCGCTCACTTCAAAATATGGCGATAAAAAAAGGTGTGTTTAAACAAAGTGCAACACTCGTGAACACCCTTAGAGGATCAACCATGAGGATCAACCATGAGGATCAACCATGAGGATCAACCATGAGGATCAACCATGAGGATCAACCA
>JAABSF010000356.1 GCA_011390535.1 Deltaproteobacteria bacterium
CCCTTTACCTGAGTCGATTATCCAAGAGTTGGATAAAATGCTCCCGGATCGGTGGAGTCGCTCGAACCCCATCGACTTTGCCGCCGGCGGCAACCCCGGGGTCATGCTCCGCACTGTGGAGCTTTTGTTGAAGTCACCTTCATTTGACTCTCTGGCTATTCTGGGCTTGGGACACCCCAGCTTGGCGGCGCATTTTGTTCGGGTCTCTTCGCTTGGCGACGAGCCGACTATAAGAGATTTGACAAACAAGATGGCAGCGGCGGATTTAGAAGAGTCAAGAGCGCTTGGCGCTTTGGTCGCAGAACATGAAAAACCATTCGTTGTGGCTTCGGATGCAGCACTTTCATACAAAGAAATGAACAATAAAGCAGTTTATGCTCTAAAAGAAAAAGGATTGCATTTGCTCAGCATCCCGGATCGTGCCCTGAGCGTATTAGGCCGGGTCACGGGTTATGGGAATTGGCGGCGAAGAGCTTGTTCTAAATAAAGCTCGTTGAGATACGGCATTGAGATACGACATTGAGATACGACATAAAAAAGTTCACCTCCTGCGTCGCAGCGTCTTGCATCCAGACCCGCCGCGCTCCCGGCTCCTCGGTCCGGGGTTTCGGGATGGGAACTTGTTAGGATAACTTTACCACTTCATTCTAAAGGGTTCATAGCCGCCGGTTCCGTTGATCACATGAACCAGGCTTCGGGCTTGTTGTGAAAGTATATCCACAGGGGTTTCTTGACGGGAACGCCAACTTATCAGCTTGTGCCAACGTTTATTAAAAGCCAAAGCAAGTTGACGGCGGCTTTTTGTTCGAAGTCGTCCATCTTTATTTGTATCGGGATGAAAACCTCGCCCCAGAAGAGCCAAAACCACTCGGTCGGCGAAAGGGGCACGAAATTCCTCGATTAAATCAAAGATCAGACTTCCTTGATCACGTTGTGATCCGTGAACAAATCCGAAATATGGATCCAGCCCTACAGAGACTATAGCTCTCCATACTTCTCCATAGAGAATTCCATACAAATAGTTAATCGATTGATTCACCGGGTCGGTAGCTGTTTGTTGTATTCTGCCGTCTACCTGAAAACGTTTTGGAATAATTTTGATGAGTTGCTTCCAATAAACCGCTGCGCATCTACCCTCATGTCCCATAGCCACTGCTCTCACATTTTCCGACAACGGATCGATGTTGCTTATCAAAACACTTATCTCTCTAATGAATTTTGCAGAATCCACCAGATCTTCTCCTAGTTTTTCATTTTTGCGCCGACGATATTTTGCAAAATAACGAAGAACTGATGCTTGATTCCCGGTTTTGGCTGCAATCATCTTAAGTCCGGTGGTAATAATGTCGGGATCATTTCTGCGTAGAACCTGTTTGCCGCGCAGATAAGCACGACGAGAATGGATTGGGGTCAGAAAAGCAATTGGTAGTCCCATCGGTGGAGCAAAAACAACAGGAATATCTTTTTCAGCCAGCTCTATTTGTAATTGTGCCGAAATATTCATTCCCAAACCTTGAAGGAATAGGAGTTTTATCTCATTCAAATGAAATCTTCTCAGTTCCTCTTTCCTTCGCTTAATAACAAGATTTTCTCCATCAAGACCTATATAAGCACCATGCACAAGTACAAATACTCTGCCGTCTTGTGAAACAAATCCATTTTTTTGAAGATCGGACATTGAAGAAGATGAAAAATATGGGGATTCTTCCTTTTTTCTTGAACAATTTCGAGGCTGACGGATTCCATCGGTATGGACGGGTTTTTCTCCTTTTACCATCCAATTTATATCCGATGATGCCGTCCTTTCTTCCGGATAGCCCAAACCCCCAATTGAATTATCAGAGACAATGCTTTTTTGCATGGAAGTGTACGCATAAGAAAACCGTTCTCTACATATCCAGGCGGGATCATCTCGGATTTTTGCAAACAGTAAACGATGTGCCATTTGTTCCAATCGACCATCAAGAATTTCCATTTGGCTTTTTATGGATTCTTCGTCTTTCAATGCAAAATAGTTACGAAATCCACGTACAAGATCGTTTAAATGATTTAAAGCCTGGGATCTTTGCAAAAATGTCACGTGAGGATTACCAAGAACCCGCATCATTTTGTGGATTTTGTCTATAGCACCATCAATTCTTCTTTGTTGTACAGTCACAATGTGTGGAAAAATAGTAAACCCAAGAAAATCAACACCTTCCGTTATGGGCATGAACTGAGTTTTTGCAGGTTTCAGCTTTAAGAGCAAAGGATCTCTAAGAAACGAACCAAGACATTTCAGTGCTTCACGAGCTCGGTTTTTACCGGATGTAAGTATAAGAAGATCGTCGGCATATCTGACAAAATTTAAACCCAACTGCTCAAAATGTTTGTCCAAAGGATCAAGATAAATATTTGCTAAAAGTGGAGAAAGGACCTCACCCTGGGGAACGCCTATGTCATTGGGCATCAATTCGGAAAAGTCCAGTATATCAACGGTCAACCAGTGACGGATCAATCCAAGCAAGTTCTCGTCGGCAACTCTTTTAGTCAACAGCCGCAAAAGAACGCTATGATCCAAACTATCAAAGCATTTTTTTATATCCGCCGTTACTGCCCATGTGCGGCCGGATTCAACAATAGATCTTAACACTGCCAGTGCTTGATGAGCATTTCGTCTCGGCCTGAAAGCAAAACTGAAATGACTAAAGAACGGTTCAAACAAAGGTTCCAACACCTGAAGACAAGCAGACTGAACAACACGATCGCGAACACAACACACCCCGAGAGGCCGCCGTCCTCCATCAGTTTTCGGGATAAATACTCTGTTCAAAGGACGACAACGATACTTACCATTTCGCAAGTCGTGGACGAGCGAACTTAATTCTTTTTCTAGAGATTCACCGAACTGTTTTACCGTTACCTTGTCTACCCCATGAGAATTCTTATTAGCGTTTTTTTTAACTCTAAACCAACCCGCTCTCAGAAACTCTCTGTCACATAGTTGTTTATAGAGGTTTTGTTTTCCTGATGAGCTCGGAACCAGTTTATCCGCAAGAGTTGAAAGCTGTCGACAATGTTCGATTATACGACCATTAGAACCTTTAGTTCTTAAAAGATGAACAGGATTTGCATTTTTTGTGTTCTTTGACGTAATCCCGGCGACAATCGATTTGCCGCTGTTTTTATCTCTGGCCCATATCTGACCGAAATGAAGCCCGTTGATTCTACTTATTTCATCTTCATGTGCCCACGATGAGTGAACACTCGGTATTAGAGGTTTTTCCGGTCTTATTACCCATAAATTATCAGCGTTTTCAGCCCATCCTTGTGAAAGTCTACCAAGTGAGCGATTCGAATTTAGAAAAAAAACTGCAAAGTGACGGAAGTATTTGCGACTCTTACTGATCCAAAAAGGAAATCCTTGGTTTTCTTTTGTTGAGGGAAAAACCTGTAGCAATGTAGGACGTTCAGCTTTGTTTTTTTCTTTATTTTCGGCAGTCTTCAAAAGTACTGTTTGTGCGAGAACTGCCTGGATCATGGCTGCCGTTATCTTGTATTCGTTCGGTTCGAAATTTTCCAATTTCAGTTCGATCCAGATAACCTTTGCACGTTCCAAATCCTTTGAAAATGAATGACGATTTGAACTCTCCGACAAGGCGCATACGGAAGGGTAGCGGAGAGCCCATTTCAACATATCTAGAAATCCGGCAAGTTCAATTGCATCAGGTTGTGTTTCTATGAACCAACGTCTCATTTCAGAACTGGAAAGGCTCTTGAGTAATGCCCCCAAACCAATTCTACCTTCTTGTGCCATTCTTCCGCCGGCTTTTGCAGCCCAGTCCAATGTTTTATCGGTAATTTTTCTTCCTTCCGCCGCTCTAATCCTCTTGAATAAAGCTTTCAGGATAAAAGGAAGGTATTCTCCCCCGGTAAGACGAAAAAGACTAACAGGACGCCTACGATCAGCTAAATCATACCATATTATCGGGTATCGTTTTATTGGGCCGAATAACTCATCATCAAAAACGGCAGCACCTC
>JAABSF010000357.1 GCA_011390535.1 Deltaproteobacteria bacterium
ACTATGTTCGGAGCCTAACAATTTCAGTGTCCATTGGCCGGCCGGGTGATTGCGGGTCAACTCTACAATCCCTCTTTGGACCGCATTTCTTGCTCTTGGTGAGGGATCTTTTAAACCGGCCTCAAAAGCTTCGCGGACTTTGCTTCCTCCCAGTCGGCCCAGACCGACAGCTGCGGCCTCCACTACATCAATGTCACTATCTCCCAGCAAGGGTAAGAGCTTTGAGATAACCTCTTTTCTGCCGCTCAGACTCAGTGCTCGAATGGCTTCAACTCGGGTGGCTGTTGCTCTATTGCTTGCCAACAAAGAGATCCATCGGTTCTTTGCTCTCTGCGCCAGCATCTCAACTTGTTGTCCGCGATCAACGCCGATATCGATAAGGGCGTATCGTACTGCTCGCCTGATCACCATGTTCTGATCTTTAAATCTCGACAATAATACCGGAATAGCTCTCTCGTCTTTTAACTCTCCCAACCCTCTTATGGCCGAGAGCCTTATCTCGGGATCAGGATCTCTCACGGCTATTTGCAGATATCGGAGCCCCTTTTTTGACTTTATACGGCGCAAGGCTTTAATCACCGCTAAACGTACCCCTGGTGACCGATCATTTATTAAAGGCCCAATTTCTTCTATTGCTGAAGCTCCCTTTCTTTGGGAAAGCTTATCTATGGCGGCGGCTCTTACGGCCGGTGTTTTGTGTTTAAGCTCTTTGCGTGCCTGACGTGCTTCAAAGTCACAACAAGGAAAAACTAGAATCAACAAAACGGCCAAAAACACTCTGCGGCCGGCCGACCATTGCATTTTATTTGCGCAGCGTGTTTTTGCAGACATGTAATAATACTCCGGAAGAAAACTCAGGCATCACACATAGCAACGCATGAGAACAATTGTTATAACCGAAAAACGAGCTTTCCAAACACTGACGGATCGCTGATATGCAATATGTTGCCATTTTCTTTTCTATGGTCAACCGCCGTAGAATAAGGCATTGAATCATACAATTAAATGAAAAATTGTTAGACAGAATCAGCGTTAAAATATTAAAGTTGTTTTCCCGACGGTGCTCTTCTGTAGTTATTCTGTAGTTGCTTTACGAGCCTTTTGCGCTTTCTGCAACATCTGTAGATGATCTCCAGATTGGGGCTATTGCCCGTGTTCATGATTTGACTCTTGTCACCCATGACATGGAGGAGTTTACAGGTGTGGTAGGACTTCGTTTGAAGGACTGGGAGAACACGAGGGACGCGGTTGATTAAACGCCGGGAGATTTTTTTGATGTTTATTTTGCGGATCTGTAGATGAAGCGGATGAGTTGGTTTCCTCGTTTCTTGGTTAATTTGCCTGAGGTTCTCATTCCCAACCGTTGCTTAGCGTCCGACACGTACATGTTGCACCGACCGTTTCAAAATCCCTTTTAAAAAAATCACACACTACAAAAAAGCTCTTATTTGTCATCCTGGACAGAAATAGATCCCTTTTGTAGCATCTGTTTCATAAAAAGGAGCTTAAAATTGAATTACTTGAAAACTATACGAAGTTTGTTCCGATCTGTTTTTTCTTTTGTGAAAAGAGCCCGTTTTGTTGTGGGGTTCTACTTTGTGCCTTTGATGGTTGGGGTTTCGTTGTTTCTGGGATGTGGAGAAAAGTCTACTTTGTCGTTTTCTGTGTTGACTCCCGAAGAGGACCCTTTCGATGGGGTGACAAGCATTACAATTAGAGCCGGAGATATCGAAAAAACGGAAGAGATATCAGATCCTTCACAAATATCCATGAGTCTTGATGCTTCATACGGCGCTCAAGTTCGTTTGGAGTTGGTAGGCACTAATGCAGCAGGTGATGTTCTTTGTTCGGGAGAATCACCTTATTTCTATGCAGTAGGGACGAGTCAGCAGTTAAAGCTCTGGGTGAGTAGAGGCGGAGAGCTGAGCTTACATCCCGAGAAACTGGAGAGAGCCGCCGGAAATTTGGCTACAGCGGATTATGTAAACGAAGATTGGGATGATGTAGATGACGATCTCTTGTATAGTTTTTGGTTTGGTGGGTGTGATGGAACCGGTCTTCCTGTTGATTTAAACGGTTACTTTGATCCATATCTTCAAGAGAGCACACCTTTGCCCGATATGTCGGATTCCTCCTCTTGGCTGGACCCGGTTGCGCCAGTAGCTCCGCGTTGCGGTAGTGTGGCTATGTATATTGATTCCGGGATGTTTCTGGTTTACGGCGGAACGGATTCCAACGGAATAGCTGGGGACGAAATGTACCTGGCTATGGTACGTTCAGGGGAATACAAATATATTCCTCTGCGGCTCGAGTGTGGAGATGGAGTGGACAACGACGGCGACGGGTTTACCGATGTGGAAGATGAGAGCTGTGATGATGAGTATGGAGCGGGTGAAGGGCCTGGGGATTGGTCTAGGAGCGGAGCGAGAAAGGTTACCCTTGGGCCTTATTCCGGGTTATATGACGACGGTAATTATCAAATATTGAATAATTATCTCATTACCGGGGGCATAAACAATTCATCCACCCGCTCCGCTACCGCTTTTCATGTAACAGCTAAAATATCCACGCAAACTCTGGATTATGGATTTGACATGGAGGCAATAGAGCTTTTAGAGCCGAGAGGGACCTCGCACACTGTTACACTGACAACCTCTTTGGAGAATGATGTAGAGGTGCGGACAGTGTTGATTTATGGTGGCACCGAGGATGCTTCTGGAGTGTTCACTGCAGAGACTTTGCGTTATCAGATAGATTGGTCCGACCCTGGTTGGGGATGGAGTTGGGTGCAGAATGGATATGCTGTGGATGCAGATGAGAATGTTTTGCCACCGGTTACCGGACACGCCGCTGCTACACTAACTGATGGTACGATCTTAGTGGCGGGGGGAAAGACATCAGATGGCACTCGCCTGGCGGATGCATGGTTGTTCCATCCAAGAATGAATGAGGTTGAGCATTTGCCGAATTTTTTGGATGAACCTCGTGCAGGGCATACTATGACCAGGACTGGAAATATTATTTTGGTTGCCGGGGGAGAAAACGCCTCTGGGGAGCCGGCGGAGGATGCCTTTTTGGTAGTGGATGACAGGTTGAACGGTCAGCTTGAGCAAACGGGGCGGACCCCTATGAATGTTCCGAGGTGGGGGCACTCGGCCCTGTTGCTTGGGAATGGGGAGGTGGCCTTAATAGGTGGGTTTGACGCTAACTCTCAGCCTTTGAGCTCCATAGAGATCTTCAATCCTCGTTTTTGATTGGCTCACCTTCGAGGGGCTCCAGCGATAGAACATCTAAAAAATCCCTCTTCTGATAGTTATTGGATTTTTTCATGAAAAAGGTGAAAACAAAGGCAATGGACAGGTATTGAAGGGCCAACAGCAGGAGGTACTCTGGGAAAACCCGAAAAGGTATGAACAGATATGTTATAGCGATATTTGTTATAAGATAGATGTCTCTGCTTTTGTTGCCGTTGGGGTTTGGTTTGGGCACCTTCAGCCCACTGACCATTAAAAAAGCGGTAATAATAATCAACACCCAAAAATAACGAAACAAAAAAACCGGGGGTGAAAAGGCTCCAAAGATCTCATAATCCAATTTCCATCCATAGTAAGTGAAATATTGGGGGGAATATTTCATTAAGAACAATAGAGTTGTAACCAGAAAACCACCGGCCATAGGCATGGGCAACCCGAAGTATATATCTGCGCCGCCGAGGGTTGCTTCCACATTGAATCGAGCCAGACGGATCGCGCTGCAGAGGATATATAAGCCACACCCTGCGGCCAATAAGACGGTGTGAGGTGAGCTTAGACCAAATGAATTGTTTCCGTACAAAGCGGTAAACGTAAATATCGCCGGGGCTGCTCCAAATGCTATGAGATCGGCTAATGAATCGAATTCAACTCCGAAACGGCTGGACGCGCCTAATAGACGGGCCGTTGTTCCATCAAGCTTGTCAAGCAAGACGCTGATTAAAATCAGCCATCCGGCCCAATATGCATATCCGGTAACACTGAA
>JAABSF010000358.1 GCA_011390535.1 Deltaproteobacteria bacterium
GCCCTCCGGCAAGATCCAGCACGTATTCCAAGAGTGGCTTACCCGCCAACTCATGAAGAACTTTAGGTATATCGGTGTTCATCCGGGTGCTTCGACCAGCGGCGAGCACAACAACTGCAGGACGACTCATAATCAACAGCTCCTTTTTTTCAATCCGATTGAAAATCATCTCGTCATAACGGCGCCCGGCCTTGAACACTCAACATCCGGCAATGATCATAAAGCATTCATCATCCGGCAATGTTCATCGAGCATCCATCATCCGTGCAATGTTCATCAAACATCCATCATCCGGCAATGATCACAAAACATCCATCATCCGGCATAGATTAACAATCACTCCACATTCATCATCGATCGTCCACCATCTTTTTTCTACGCCCATCAACTCTTCCGTCGCATAAGGTTTCCACCTCACAACAACTCTGTTCACCCCTCCTCATCGGCCGAAATATCCCCAAGCACTTTGAGCAATTCACTGTGAACAAGCCCATTACTGGCGGCTATCTCGCCCTTACCAACAGCGCTCTTTACTCCCAGCCCCCGCCAGTCAGTGACTTTGCCTCCTGCTTCTCCCACGAGCAACGAACCAGCCGCAACATCCCAGGTGTGAAGAGAAGATTCGAAAAAAAAGTCAAACCAACCACAAGCGACAAAACACAAATCAAGAGCGGCGGCGCCTATTCTTCGCAGCCCCAAGGTTTTTTCGAGAAAAACCTTTACCCTCCGGGCCATCTTTTCAGCTTCCTGCCGCCGGGTATAGGGAAACCCCGTCACCGCCAGACAAGCATCCATATCCGGTGTCTTTGACACCCTCATCGGGCTCCCATTAAACAGCGCCCCTCCTCCTCTACGAGCTGAAAATGTCCAGCCCACAGCCGGTGCAACAATAGCCCCCACCACCGGCTCTCCATCTACTAAAAGACCTACCGATGAAGCAAACATCGGAAAACCATGCGCAAAATTGTTTGTCCCATCCAAAGGATCAACATGCCATACTCGGCGACCTACCATCCCTTCACCATCTCTCCCGTCCGATTCCTCACATTCTCTCCCGTTCGGACCCTGCTCACCCACACCGAGAGCCGGCTGATCGCCACCCGATTCCTCAGCTACAATGAAGTCGCCGGGGAAGTTTTGCTTCAAAACCTTCATCGCCTCCACCTCAGCGCGCTGATCAAACTCAGTCACCAGATCCACCACACCCTTGTGTTTAAAAGAAAGGGGCTTATTCCACCCCTCAAGAGTAACCTCAGCGGCCCGATGCGCAGCTTCCAGTGCCACGTTGAGAGCCCTAACGTCACCACCTCCCCCTTCTCCTTCTTTCAGTTGCCCATCAGAGCTATGGTTATTAACGGAAAACTTCGAAAGATCTTTTTTGGACTTCATATACTTCGCTTCAATGAAAGGGAACAAAACCCTTATTAGATTTTTTTGTAGAGAATAATGCCAAGTGCTGCTTCACAGTGCTGCTTCCCAGTGCTGCTTCACCACGGGTACTTTGCTTCAATCAGCCTCTTTGGTTGCAGACTCCGGAGAAATGGTATCTAATGACAGATCTTTACGCATAAGCTTCGCGCTCTTGTACAAGGGCCGCTCGAACTCAGGGGATGTGGACATCTCGTTATCCACCTCCTGCCTGGGAAACGGCTCAAACCCCAACATCCGACCTATCTGATGAGTGCTCTCGGTCCCGAACATATAAACATGCGATAGCCCCATGTCCAAGGCTTTGTCCAGGGCGCTCTGGCCCATCATGTAGCCCAAACCCTCGCCTCGCCTGCCTGAAACAATCGCCATACACTTTATCAAGCCCACACGGCCTCTGGCTTCAAGGCCGACACACCCCACCAAACCTTCTTCGCCCCGTATAATCAAAAACTCATCAAAATGAGCACGCAGGTCGTGAGGAGCCAAATCGAGCGGCTCCAAAAGACTCTGCATTTCTTCCACATCCGAGAGTGACGCCCGTGTGATAGGATCTCCAATGGCCGCCAATAATTTATTGTGTATGTCCCCGAACGACCCACTGGACATAAACACCACAATATCCCCAGGCCGTGTACGGTCTTTCAGCCTCTTTACAATATCGTCGACCTCACGGATATGACGAGCACCTGTGCCGTAAGAGCGAATTTTGGATGCCAGCGCTTCCGGGTCCAGCCGCTCTTCAGGTGAAAGAGCGTCAGCATTGAACACCTTCGCCACAATGACCTCATCTGCAAAAGAGAGAGCCTCACCGAACTCTTCTTGGAATATCTTCCTCCTACTGGTAGCGCTCCTGGGTTCAAAAACGGCAATTATCCTACGCCCGGCAAAACGTGTGTTGAGTGCCGACAAAGTCTCTTTAACGGCTGTAGGGTGATGCGCAAAATCATCAATAACCGTCACCCCCATGGCCACTCCGGAGATCTCCTGCCTCCGTTGCACACCTCGAAAAGAGCTCAACCCTTCCGCCAAGTCAGGCCAATCAAGAGATAATTGATGAGCTAATACCAGACACCCAACTGCATTCAATACATTGTGCTGTCCGGCAAGGGTCTGACGAAAAGTCCCCAAGTGCCGGCCTTCCGGTGAGAAGAGCTGGAAAACCTCAGCCCCGGACGATTTCTCTTGTTTTAATATCCGGCCCGTCCATATACTCCGGCTCATACTCACACCCGAAGCGGCTTCCACGATCTCCATATCATTGACAGAGACCGCTTTCGCCCTCATGTCGGCGGCATCCTCCTCTTCCCCCCTCTTTTTTGACTCACCGCCCTGGTTCCGTTCACCACTATCACCCACCGCAGCTGAACCCTCTCCTTCCGATCCTCCGCCGGACGGCTCATCTAATCCGGTATTCGAATCATCACCCATCACCACCCTGTCTCCGCCGGACCTCTTTGAAGCAACTCCGCCTTCATGATCACTATGACCACTGTTGGTCATCCCCATCACTATCTCTGCCGGACAGGGATCATCCACCGGCCCCTCGCCCCCATCACCTCCGCCTTCTAACACTTCATACCCGCTCCCTTTTTCCGATTCCTCTTTCTCGGGATCCACCTCCACCCGGTAAATATGAACCGTGCACTTCGCTACATCCAAAACCTCTGCCGGTACATTCTCGTATGCAACCAAGGTCCCCGTCTCAGGGATCATGGCCACAAACTTCTTAAACGTCTCGTACACATCTTCCAATGTCGGAAAAATATCAGCGTGATCGTACTCAACCCCGGTCAGCAACACAAACTTCGGCCTATAATGGAAAAACTTAGACTCTTTGTCGAAAAAAGCCGTATCGTATTCGTCACCTTCTATGACAAAATCTCTCCCTGAACCCAAATTAAAGCTCATCCCATAATTTTGGGGAATACCCCCAATAAGATAACTTGGGTTCCTCCCGGCAACCACCAACAAGTGAGACATTAATGAGGCTGAAGTCGTCTTTCCATGCGTTCCCGCAATGACAATGGAGCGCCTCTTCTTTAGAAACCGGTTCTCTATGGTCTCCGCCATGGAGGTCAATTTCAACCCACGCTCTCTTGCCTCCACCACCTCGACATGATCCTCACGACAGACGTTTCCCACCACCACCACATCCGGATTCCACGCCAAATTCTCACTTTGATAAGGAGTAAGAACCTCGATATCGAGCATATCAAGCTGTATGCTCATCGGCGGAAAAGCATCAATATCAGACCCCTTGACTTTATGCCCGGCCTTCTTCAACAGGCCCGCCAAAGAAGCCATACCCGTTCCACATATACCAATCAGATGAAATTTCACGAGAACATCTCTTACAAAAAGGTTACAAAAAGCTGCACAAATCCATACCCACAATCATCGACTCCACCCGCGCAAAGCCGGACACTGGATAGCAAGCGAGAACACACATGTCAATCTGCCTCCAAAAAGAGAGTGCCCAGTAAACCCAGAGCACCTTCAAAAACCCAGCACGCCTTCAAAAACCCAGCACACCTTCAAAAACCCAGCACGCCTTCAAAAACCCAGCACGC
>JAABSF010000359.1 GCA_011390535.1 Deltaproteobacteria bacterium
GAGAGTTCGCCTTGCCTGAAGGGGTGGAGCTAAATCCGTACATGAGGGCTTATTTGAAAATAGCAAGAGAGATGGATGAAGAGGTCGGACTAATAATGAGGGCTCTGGCTGACTTGGAACTGGAAGAGAATACTTTAGTGGTGCTTACCTCAGATCACGGAGAGGTTTTTCATGAAGAGCATGCTCATCAGGTCCCTTATTACAACATGAACATGTTACACCAGCACGCACGCTCTATTTGGGATGAGGTCTTACGGGTCCCAATGGTGTGGCGTCACAAAGGCAAGCTCCCACCAAACAAAGAAGTAAAGGGAATTGTCCGTGGTGTTGATTTTGCCCCAACCATTTTGGATTATCTCGGAGAAGATAAGATGGTGCCCACTGCAGGGAAGAGCGCCCTCTCTTTACTGCCCGGTCGCGAGAAGGTCGAAAGTGGAAAAGAAAAGGGACCTGATAAGTTGAGTAATCGTCATGTTTATGCTGAAGGTTTTCATATCAAATCTTTAAGAAAGGGGCGCTATAAGTACATCCTGAGAGATTTTGCAACCAGGGTCTTTGTTCACAAAGGCAAAAGATATGATCGTTTAGAGCAGCTTTTTGACTTAGAGGATGATCCTTTTGAACTCCATGACATCTCAAGAGAACGCCCCAAAGTAGTGCAGGATCTACGCAAGACCATGGTGAACGTTCAGAGAGAGAGCCTCTATGCAAACCTTTTAAGGGAGCACTCCGGAGATGGTGGAGAGAGCCGGGGAAGGGGAGGTTATCATCTGCGCTTGTGCGCTGGTTCAAGCTCCAAAAGGTTAATGGGGACCATATCTCTTAAGTGTCAGGCTGGAGAGATCCTTTTACAAGGATTGAAGGGAGATGTAAAGGTACTACCTCCGGAAGATGGACGAGCGGGGATTTATGTTGACATGAGAGCACAGAATGACTGCGTCGGCCTGGATTGGTCATCTGAGCCGATATGCGGGTCGGATTTGGGGTTGGAGTTGGACGGCCTAAAGCTCCGTGGCCGAGACTATCGGGCGGGGCCTTTTGGAGTCGCTTTGCTCAGTCGACCTGAACTGAGCCTGTCCGAGGCCTCCAAGCTGGAATCTACTGTTTTTCCATTTGGGCTCACTCCGGAGAATCCAGGAGTCTTTGTATGGCAGACGCCTTTTAGAGGTGCTGCGTGGTTGGATACTGAATCATCAAAACGCTCGCAGGCATCCGACGCCATGATGCAGATGAACCTTGAGCAGGCAGGTTATGTTCACACCACCGGCGGGAGATGAAATGACGGATTCCCTGTTTCTGAAGAATGTTATGCATGAGTCAGTCCTTAGAGATGCTCATGTTCATTTGCCTGAATACGGACGATATTTAAGGGCACCGGGGCTGTCACACTGCTACTCTCTGGCAGAATGTATCCAGACGGTGAGAGAGGCATCGGATGGAAAGAGAATTGATGAATGGGTGATTTTGTCCGGGGCTCACGTTGAGAGATGGCCGGAAAAAAGGCTCCCAGAGGCGGTTGAATTGGATGCAGCGGGGAGAGGGCGTCCGGTTATGGTGTGTTCTTTTGAGTTACATACTCTGGCTTGTTCTACTGCTGCGCTTAGAGCCGCCGGAATAACCGCTGATACTTCCGATCCACCAGCAGGAACGATCGTACGCAGAGATGGTGAACCAACGGGGCTTCTCTTAGAAAGTGCGGGGCAACTTGTAAGGGATGTGATTCCAACGAGAAATGACGAGGAGTACCGATGTGATGTTGAACGAGGGTTAAAGGCTTTTTATTCTTACGGAGTGGTGGAGCTGCACGAGATGACAGCACAGCCCCGATTGTTGGATGCTTTGCGCAGCAGCAGTGATGATTTTTTAGACAAGATGAAGTTGGTCTTGTATGCCCCTTTGGACTCTCTGGAAGAGGTTCGTAAAAAGTGTCGGGAGTGGGGCCATCCGTCGGTGCGTTTCGGTGGATTAAAGCTGTTTTCCGACGGTACTCTCAACGCGCGGACCGCATACATGCTTTCTCATTATGGGATAAATATCGGGGAAGATAATTTGCCGGATGGACAAAGTCCTCGTCATCGGGGGCGAATGCTCATAGACAAAGACACAATGCGTCGCCATTTCGCCTGCGCGGGAAGAGAGGGCTTCGACGTGGCGGTTCATGCGCTGGGCGACGGTGCGGTACGCAGTGTTTTAGATGTCTATGAAGAATCGGGCGGCTCGCCCGACAAAGCCGGTTTTGTGCTGCGAATAGAGCACGCTCAGTTCATTTCAGAGCAGGATGTTTCCAGGTTTATCGATATGAGGGTGATTGCATCTCTTCAGCCTTCTCATCTGTTAGTGGACACTCAGACCATGAGGCGCATCTATCCTCAAGGAATTGTGCGTTGCTTTCCCCTTCGTGATTTGATTGATGCTGCATACCGTTCGTCGGTTAACCCTCGTGATGTGCTTTACATCGGTTCTGATGCGCCGGTTGTTGATCCGGATCCGGCGGACATTTATCAGGCGGCCTTGTATCGCAAGGGAAAAGAAATGGGGGATGAAGAGGCAGTAAACCGAGCTCAGGCTATAACAGAAGACGAACTCTTGTCGCTCATGAAGATTAATGGTTCGTAAAATTCTTTTTTCGGAACAGAATCAATCCCAGAAGTGCAAATAAAAAGAAGAGAGGGGTTGTCGATTTCGTGGCCGTCATTTTGCAACCGTCCAGTTTTCGTTCCCCCGCTGCCTCTTTTATCTTAATCTGTTCAACCGAGAGCGGCATTGTCCCTACGCCGCAATACCTGGTAGGGATGACTTGGTTGTTTTTGCAATACTCGGTATCCTCCCACTCAGGGTCTGTACAGTCGATATCTTCTTCGTTCTCTTCTCCTCCACAGTCTTCTGTTTGGGGGTCACAGCAAGTGGGATCACCTGCCTCACAAAGACATCGGGTCCAGCGAACATCCTGCTCTGATGCTCCTATGGGCCAGGGGCATGGGCTCTCATAGCTGCAAGTCTTGGAACATACCTTGATGCCGGTAGCTACTTCTTCTACACAAATCCCGGAGGCGCAGTCGGACGCTTTTACGCAGGTCTGTCCTACGGCTTTTTTCCCGTCAATACATGTCTCATCCGTTGAGCATGCAGGGTCAACCGTCACTTCTATGCTGGTGTTGTAAACTCTAGTGGCCTGGTCGCGGTCGGGGTGGTCCTTTGCAACCAACTCCAAGGTGTGAACTCCTTCGCCCAAATCATCAAATTCCATAGCAAGCTCATGCCACTCGGCGCTTGTAACGAATACTCCGTTTACCAATAGTTCCAGATACTCAACAACCGACTCATCAGCGGTTTGGGGGATCACCATATTCAAGGTGCTCAATACCGCCCCGTCGGATGGATATATGAACTCAACCCAGGGGTTGCCGTTGATGATACGCCAGCCGAGGTTCTCGCCTAATAGATCATAGGAATCTTGAGAATTGGTTCCGTCACATGCCTGTCCATCAGGCACATCGCCCTCCAGCCAGTACGGGTCATTGGAGGACTGATAAGGGTTCATGACGGCCTCTTCGTTGGCTATGTGTGCCAAACCAAAGGAATGACCGGCTTCGTGTGCGATCGTTGAAGATAGGGTTCTCCTGTCCGACATCTCGGCAGAGAACACGAAGGAGATGCTCTTTTTGCTGTAATAGCCGCAGTCCAATGGGGCTACACCTAAAACTCCTTGAAAAAGGTTTAGATCCGAGGCATTGCCTCCGATGACTACCATGGAATAGGGGACATCGTCGGGAGGACGCTCCACTACAACTTCGATGTCATAGGGGGCAAAAAACCGTCTTACAAAACCTGCCACTGCGTGTATTCTTTCTTCATAAGTAGATAGTTTTCTAAGGTCAAAGTAGTCTTCCGGCTCGAACGACGCGATGCTTACAGATGATAGCCCTTGCATCACCACCACACTTACGAGCAACACCATTAGGAGTTACTGAAGAGAAAACCTTTACAAGAGCATCG
>JAABSF010000360.1 GCA_011390535.1 Deltaproteobacteria bacterium
CTTGCTTCCCGTATATATTGCAAACGCGGCAGGAGGCATGCTCCTCAAACCCAAGGGTTCCCCAAATCTGCCTTGCCGTATATCGATACCAAACCGGGAATACTGGATAACCAAATGTGCAGTTTTTGCATTGTCCCTCAAACCCTCCTTGGTGCAGGCAAAACTCGTAACCATTGTAAAAGCAAAACAAAAAATAACCTTTCTCAGTAAACAGCCACCAAATACAACTTCGATTTTGTTTTTATTCATTTTCTCGGTTCCTTCACGTTTTTACAAATTCGGCAACACCGGCGCCATTTTTTTTCTGCCGCGAGGTACATACTTTGAGTGGTCTGAGGAGATCCACTTTTTCCCGGTCCAGTAATATCTTGTTCCCGAGTTAGTGTCATATATCGCTATCCCGGCAGTCCCCTGAAACTCTTTTTCAACATAACTAATAAACCCTTTGAGTAAATCCCTAATATTTTTGTTGTTTGTCGGGTCAATAGCTAACTTGCCGGATCCGTTTTGTTGCAGACTGTGCAGGTAATTACGAAAAGCGGCACCTATAGATGCCGACTTAGCGCTCACCGAATTTGATGAGTCAGCTATCGGTACAGCCATCGCGGCTCCGATTACTATGGCTCCATCGAGCATTCGCGAAAAGCCCTTCATTCCTTGCCAATTCGTCACGTTACAACCTCGAACGCAAAAATTCTTCTCCCGGAAAGTGGTTTATTTCTGATCATGCGCCAAAGATCTACGACACCAACTGTGTCTGGACGCCGAGAAGGATCTCTATTCGATCTCTGCCATTTCTCCATTTCTTTTACATATCTGGTAAAATATGGATCTTTCCCGGATACTCCAACATACCTGTTTCCCAATGAACTCCCATGATGTCCCGCAAACAACCCGATCCGGACTCTTTCAACAGCAACTTTATCAAGTGTTGCCACCACTGTAACACCTTGTTTTTCTAACTTTTTTCTAGTGATTCCGCTATATGAATGGGTGACTATTCTGGTAACCTTTCGAAAGCTTTCAACCTTTGGAGAGCTTGACGAGACGGTTGTTCTTTGTGCGACTAAACCGTTTATGCGTGTCATGATCAGTTAACTCCTGTTCTTTTTTTGTTGTTTTTCTTTCACTTGTTATCGGGCGATCTGAACAATTGTTGCGCAAAAAATCTGGCTCACCCTCTCACCCAGGTTGATCCCCTTTGCGGCTCTCTCTACAAGACTTCCTCGCTTTTCCTTCTCTAACGCGATACGTTTGCTGGAGTTTCTGGAGTTGAGTTTCTGGAGTTGCCGCCTTGACCACATGACCGAGTCAGGTTGAGATCCGTTGAAGATGGGAATCTCTCCGAATCCGGTTGAGTTTTATTGATTGGAAATCAACTGAGTGGTAGGCAAGAAAGCAGCACCGCGGTAAAATCCAGCGGCAGTATACCCATTTGTGGGACGGAAGTTGTTAAGGTAAGGGTTGTTCAACAAAGTGTTATTCATATAAAGACGAGGAAATATCAGGACGAGGAAATATCAGGAGTCCGGATGAAACTTGCTGAATCGATGGAAATGGCATCCAAGATCCTTGCTGATGCGACTAAGGGGGTCGTCTTCACCGGCGCGGGGATATCTGCAGAGAGTGGAGTACCAACATATCGAGGACACGGGGGAGCCACATGGAGCAAATATGACCCAAGTCGTTACGCAAACATAGACAACTTCTTTTCCGAACCGGAATATTTCTGGAGCTTTTTCAAAGAGGTACGCTCGCGGGTGCTCTCCGACTGTCATCCCAATCCGGGGCATGGAGCCATCACGGAACTACAGAAGAGAGGGATCGTTCATCGGATCATCACACAAAACATCGACGGATTACACCAGCTCGCCGGCTCTCAAAATGTTATCGAGCTACACGGAAACACTAGGTTTTTTGATTGCCTGGATTGTGGCAATGTGCACTCTTTAGACGACATTGTGAAGATGCAAAAAGAAACCCTTGTACCTAAATGTCAAGCCTGTGGCGGAGTAGTAAAACCAAGAGTCGTTTTTTTTGGAGACGCCCTGGATTCTGAAACGCTACAAAATGCAACAGAGGCGGTGGCGTCGTGTGATGTCATACTGATCATTGGATCAACGCTTCAAGTTTATCCTGCCGCCCAGCTTCCAATAATAGTAGCAAAAAGGAAAAAACCAATAATTATAGCAAATTATGGCTCAACAGAGTTAGACCCCATAGCCACATGCCGCTTGGAAGGCAAAGCATCCGAGATCCTCCCGGCGCTTGTCGACTCTTTGTCTGACAGCTCCACAAATAACCCAAAACCCGAGAGCCCTAAATAGCAAAATAAAGAGAAAAAATGACATCCTCGGCTCCTGTTTCTGAAAGCCCCACCAGGCGACTGCAAGTAATACGCACTATCGGACTCAGCATTTTGGGCTTTTTATTGATGGTCACTTATGCTCTGGCACGCCCTGCGACCGAATCCATGTTTTTGCAAGCTCATACATCAAGCCGCTTGCCGCTGGTGTGGCTGATGGTCGCCGTTTCAGTTTTTGGAGCCGTTGCGGCTTATAACCGCCTCGTAAAAGGGCGGCACCTGGTTCTCGTGTACGGAGGCGCATGTGTTGTATCCGGGATGATATTGTCGTTGATTTTAGCGGGTCGAAGATTCGATATCCCTTATATACATTTTGCTCTCTATGTATGGAAGGACATATATGTAGTTGTATTGGTCGAGATTTTCTATACGTACGCAAACACAGTTTTTCCAATTAAAACAGCTAAATGGGTCTATGGACTTTTTGGCGCAATGGGCTCTATCGGGGGGATTCTAGGCAATCTTTCAGTTGGCTGGATCGCCAATAGATACAGCTCTATATCCGCTCTGTGGGTGGCTGTCGGGATACTGGTCTTTATGGGCGCAATATGCATGCCGCTCGCGAGAGTCATGGGAGAATCCTCCCATCCTACTTTAGAGGGCCGCACGACATTTACTGAAGCGCTGAAAATAGTAAAAAAGAGCCGCTATCTTCTTCTTATCCTCTCAGTTGTCGCCCTGGTTCAGATTTCGATCACGCTGGTTGATTATCAATTCAATATCATTCTCGAAAGGACCTATCCAAACGTTGATGTCCGCACCGGTATCATTGGACGTATATACGCCATGATATCCTTTTCCACCGTCCTCCTGAACACGCTCGTGGGCCCCATTCTTCGTTTTGCCGGGGTATCATTTACTTTGATGTTCATCCCAATATCCCTTGGAGTGGTTCTGACGCTTTTTGTCTCCTTTCCCCGTTTTCTAACAGCCGCGATGTTGAAAATCACTTCAAAGGTCTTTGACTACACCATTTTCCGGGCGGCGAAAGAAATATTATATATTCCAACAAGTTACGCAGAAAAAACCCAAGGGAAATCAATAGCCGACATGCTCACCTATCGAGTGGCTAAAGGCGGAGCATCTCTATTGCTCTTGCTTTTAAGCTGGACTTCATTGGTATGGCTGGTCTTGCCGATATCGTTCTTGTCAATAGCAGCTTGGCTGGCGACCACAATTGCCTTAACCAAACGTTTTCGAAGCCACGTGAATCAAAAAAAAGAGCTCGCCGAGAACTGACTCAAAGTCACTGAGTCTATTTCCAACCGCCCAAGATCCTATTCACCACTTTTTTGGTAGACTTTCCTGTATTTAATGTTAGGACATCAATGTAGTAAGACGATTATTCAACCCAACTAGAAAAATACTGGAGAAAATAATGACAAAAAGTATCTCATTTCAAAAGCTGAGCCTATTTGCGGCTATACTGCTCGTGTTCTCAATAGCGTGCTCATGTTCTAATCAGACAGATACAAAAGAGGCACAGAAAAAAACCACTGAAGCAGAACAACAAGAAGAATCTACAGATGGTATGGAGAATAAAAAGGCGACCCCCTGTGCTCACCACGCCGGTACAAGAAGCACTCCTTGCGCCCATCACTCGGCCGACAAAGCCAAAAACA
>JAABSF010000361.1 GCA_011390535.1 Deltaproteobacteria bacterium
CTTATCTAAGAGCCATCGGCACTCTGTTGAGAAGAGAGCCCAACAGAGACGTGCTGACTAAATTGGGCAGGTGGGCGCGTCGCCAACCCCATGACCTATCATTACCGGCAATAGAGGCAATCCAAGCGGCGCGAAGCCGAGACAGCGCAGCAATCTTATGGGATCTTTTAAAAAACAAAAATATCTCCAAACCAAAAAAGATCAAAATCGTTTCCATCCTCGGAGACACACACAGCAAAAAGTTCTTACCCCTTCTTCTTGAGTTTTTGAGAGACGATGATGTCATGATTGCTTCAGCGGCAGCCTGGTCACTGGGCAAGCTGAGAGATGCACGTGCTCTTCCTCATTTGGTAAATGCATGGAAAACCGCAGAACACCCCGCGCTCCAGATCAATATCTCAGCATCGATAGGACGTCTTGAAAAGTCACCAAAGCCTAGGGGCACTAACTCCTTATTGTGGAAAATGCTTTCTCACGCTGAACCATTTGTAAAACTGAATGCTACGTTGGCTTTGTCGCGTCTATATAAGGGCAGGCGTAACGATAAATTCTACAGTTCTTTGGCTAAAGTGGGAAAAGAAGCCGCACACAACTCACATCTGGCACAACATGTTCTGGGCATCTTGCAAAAGCACAAGGCGCCTTCCTTATATCTCGCCCAAGCCAAGCGGTCAGTAACCACTAGCCACACAGCAAAAACACAAAGAAAATGGCGTCATTTACATGAGAAGCACAAATTTGACTGGATAGCATTGGAGCTGACAAATCGTCACGACGCACCCAAAAGCGGTGAAGGCTTCATTCTAATTCTAGGAAATGGATTATCCAGGGCTGGGTTCACGGACCCGATGGGACGAATCCGCGAGGAAAGAATCCCTCAAGGTGATTGCCACATAATATTGCCAAAAAGCTGGCCGAAGCCTTGAGCTCGCGTTAACACAACTCGTGCGCAATGGTGGGTGCTTAAAACTTCAGACCATAATTCTGCTCTCAAACTTAAGCTGCAACAAGGAAAGTGTCGATCAGTTGAGAGTATCCCTCTTTTGGGCTTGCTGTTTTGCCTGACTTTTTTAACATCTTTTCTTCAATGATCTTCTTCAATCTGCGTCTCGCGCGATGAATCCTGGACATTACAGTTCCCACCGGACACCCTACGAGTGTCGCAATCTCTTTGTATGAGAGACCCTCTACACAATACAACTCAAGAACAGATCTGAACTCTCCAGGCAAATAGGAGAGTGCCGAATCAACCTCTTCAGTCAAGCCCCGCTCGGCGATCTTGGCCTCAGGAGTCTTTCGACTTCGGCGTATCCCTCCATAATGCAAAGAATCAACCACTCCGGACCTGTCAGCCAACCAGCGCTTTTCGCGACGCGTTCTCCGGCAACGACTATAGAAACTATTCCTCAATATCCGATGCAGCCACCTCCGACCTGAGGTACCCAACTCGAAGCTATCCCATGCATCATAAGCCCTAAGGAGAGACTCCTGTAATAAATCGGCTGCATCTTCCGGGTCTTTCGTTAAAAGCATCGCCTGCTTGAAAAACTCCCCGGAATACTGGAGGACTTCTGTTTCAAATTCACGGTTTCTTTTGTTACTTTTCATTATTTGGCTTTTTTGTTTCATAAAGTAACTGACCTGCAAATAACGGACCAATAACAAAAACAAAAATCCGACTGTTGTTCCAATAGCCCACTCAGTGAATCAAAATCCCCTCATATACAATTATTCTACGCGCTCATCCAACTTTTGAACTGTTGAATAAAAGAAAAGCATCCCCCATGAATGCGTTTGATTGAATAAAAAAAAGACAAAAAGACATACGAGCACTAAACCCAACCCACACACTACTGACAAAATGACAACTCATCAAAAACGCCGACAGTGACACACAAACCTCATGCGCAGAAAACACCATCTCGAATAGTGTCTATCATGTCTCTGACTGCGCGATCCATGCCGGAAAACAAGGCGCGAGCGATAATGGCGTGACCGATGTTCAGCTCTTCAATGCCTGGTATGGCAGCCACCTCTTTAACATTCGGGTAATCCAACCCATGACCGGCCGCCACTCTCAGATCATTGCCCATAGCCTCTTCGGCGGCTACTGCCAACCTGTTCAGCTCTTTGGCTCTCTCCCCGCCCCGTGCGTTACAATAGTCACCTGTATGCAGTTCCACAATATCAGCTCCCATCCCGGCTGACGCTCGAACCACCGGAACCTCGGGATCCACAAACAAGCTAACTGCGATGCCCGCGTCTGACAGCTTCTTGATGGATTTTTCCAACGTCTCACCTTCCACCGCCAGACCACCTTCGGTTGTCCGCTCCTCCCGCTTTTCCGGAACTAATGTACATAAATCCGGTTTAAGATTACACGCTATCTCAACCATCTCATCGGTGGCCGCCATCTCCAAATTAAGAACCGTCCTCACTGTTTCACGAAGAATCCGAACGTCACGATCCACAATGTGCCGCCGATCCTCTCTTAGATGAACTGTAATTCCATCAGCTCCAGCCAACTCACAAACAGCCGCAGCCCAAACAGGGTCGGGATATGACTCCCCACGTGCCTGCCTTACAGTCGCCACATGATCCACATTCACATGCAACCTCACATAGTTCATAGCTTATCTCTTTTCTCCTGTGGTATATAGAAGCTTTTAGTCAGACGGACGGGCTCAACCCGCAACAGCATAAGCATCAATACTACCGAAACCCAAAGGGAATGAACTCAAAAATCGGAACCCATAACTCTCCGATCTCATGTCCGAAAAACAACGGAGACAGGGTCTCCATCCCCTTCAAACTCAGCAATAAACCCCAACTGCACGGCATAAGCCGTCTCTCCACAAATCAAAGAATCCCCAATCTGCTCGCCTTCCAGAGCGGTGATTTGATCATGGCTTTTTACCCGCCCCACAAGCGCCAATTCGTCGGACGTACCACCTTCGACCCCCAATACCCGTACAGCTTCTTTAAGCCGATAACCCTTACCATCGGCCTTGACACTCATAAACAGCCCTTGAATATCAACACGATCTTCCATGTGCGCGCTGTCGGCCCAATCTTGAGGAATGAAAAACTTGGGCATCTCACAAAACCTTTTGCAAGAAATCTTCCAACCCCGCCTTTGATCCGGCGCCGATTTTTTGGCCCACTACATCACCATCCTGAAAGAGCAAAAGTGTCGGTATGGATCGGATCTGAAATTTCATGGCGACCTGACGATTGTTGTCTACATCCACCTTGCCAATGTATACTTTGCCGTCGTAATCATCCGCCAGTTCCTCCAGTATCGGTGCAATGGCTTTACATGGACCACACCATTCCGCCCAAAAGTCCAAAAGGACCGGCTTCTCAGACTTAAGCACCTTCTCTTCAAAATTGTCATCGGTGATCTCTAACAGTTTGCCTCCGGCCATATCATTACCTCCCATAGAAAATTGGGATCAGCTCACATTATGAGCTTATCCAGCAACTAATGTTATAAAAACTATACAAGACCTCTCCTCGGCGTTCTTTTTGGTAAGCAGTTTCATCTTCAGCCAAGAGACACCACAGAGTTTTATCGGCGAAACTTCATGGCTCACGCGAAATCAAAAACGACCCGAATATCCAATAACCACGGGTTTACGATCTGTCGGCTGAGGCCCAATGTCGGCTAACCCTGAGTCCGGATGAGGGGGAGTAACGAAAATTCGGCTCTTGGGAGCAGGTGATTTTTTTCTTAGATAACGCTTCCGTAATTTACTGTTAAACTGCATAGCTGCGATAGGCCCCATAACCATATCGAAAACCCAGAAAAACATAGAGACACCGAGCCCTGCCCAGAGTTTTGTCTGCGACCCGCCCGGCTCATTTCTCACTGCGTGTTCATCATAGAAATACCAAGACATCAAAACAGAACCAGTCAAATCTCCCACCGTGGCTATGACCCCGGCCCAATGCCATTCTCCGTAATAGCTTCCGAACC
>JAABSF010000362.1 GCA_011390535.1 Deltaproteobacteria bacterium
GCCGTATATAAAAAAGAACTTGGTGAGTATTTTTTCTCACCTGTGGCGTACGCCGCCATTGTAACACTTTTAGTCTACATGGGGTGGAAAGGGCTGAACACCATCCTTGAAGCCCCAAATCCCCAAGCCAACCTTAGGCCGTTTTTTGCTTTCGCGCCGTGGATTCTCTGTTTCGTGGGGCCGGCGCTTACCATGAGGCTGCTAAGCGAAGAGAAAGGACGCGGAACATTAGAGTTACTATTGTCCATGCCCCTGAGCGATTGGGCCATCGTGGTGGGGAAATATTTCGCAGCGCTCACGGTGATGCTTTTAGCCATCGTGCTCACCATCGCGTATCCGATTACCTTAAACGCCATGGGCGACCTTGACTGGGGGGTGACGGCCGGAGGGTACGCGGGTCTCTTTTTTATGGGTGCGTGTACCCTGGCCATCGGCCTTATGACTTCCAGTTGGACCCGTACACAGTTCCTGGCTTTTATTTTAGGGACATTTATATGCCTCGTCATGTGGGAATTCGGCAACCCGGAGACCCTCGTTTGGTTGCCGACATCGATTCAAGGTTTCGTGCGATACCTTGCGCTCGGTTACCACATGGAGAACATCTCCAAAGGGGTCCTGGACACTCGTGATTTCATCTACTACCTCTCGATAGTCGGTGCTTGCCTGTTGCTGGCCGTGCAGTCACTCGAGAGCCGGAAGTGGAGATAGAAAAATGACTGAAGAGAAGAAAAAAGAAGGCGCCGAGATGAAAGAACAAAAGCGAGGCGTTGAAAAGGCTGAAAAAGATCAAAAGGCTGAAAAAACTGAGAAAACCGAGAAAGCCGAAAAAGATCAAAAGGCTGAAAAAACTGAGAAAACCGAGAAGGCTGAAAAAGATCAGAAGGCTGAAAAACCTGAGAAAGCCGAGAAAGCTGAAAAAGATCAAAAGACTGAAAAACCTGAGAAAGCCGAGAAAGCTGAAAAAGACCAAAAGACTGAAAAACCCGACGAGGCAGAGAACGCTGAAAGCAAAGAACAACCTGAGCGTGCAGCAAAAGAAGACGGCAAAGAAACTGCAACCAAAAAGCAGAAAGATTCAGATACAGAAAAAAGCGAGGCTCAGTCCGGGCGGCGTATGAATCTGGGGATAAACACGGTGGTCTTTGCAGCGCTGATTGTAGTAGGGTTGGTCTTTGCCAATGTGATTTCCTCACGGATATATGGCCGCGCCGATCTAACGGAGGACGGTCTCTACAGCCTCTCGGATGCGAGCGAGAAGCTGGTAAAGAAACTCCCAAGGGATCTGAAGGTCAAGCTCTTCGTGTCCAAAGATCTGATCCCCGGTTACACCTCCACATCGCAATATATCAAGGACCTGTTGGATGAATACAAAAACGCCTCTAACGGCCGTTTTAAATGGGAGGTCATCCACCCCGAAGCTGATGAAAAGTTCAAAAAGGAAGCGGAGCGTTACGGCATAAAGCCCTTTGTGGCAAGGGCACAAACTTCCACCGCGCTAGAGGCGAAAACCTTAACCTTTGGAATGGTCATTCAATACAATAAGCCCGACTCAGGAGAGTCGGTTGAGGTGTTGCCGCGCCTGTTTCCCGGCATCGAGAGAAACATCGAGTACTTGATTACGGAAAGGATCAAACGCCTAACCGTGAAAAGAAAGAAGATTCAGTTTGTCTCCGGGCATGGTGAGTTTCCCGTACAAGCCCAAGATAAAGTGAAAGGTTTTCTGCAGCAGATGTTCAGCCAATACGAAGTTGAAATAGGGCCTGCAACAAAGCCCATTGGAGACGATGTAGATATTTTGGTATTGATGACACCTCAAAAACCTTTCACCCAAGAAGAAGTAAAAAACATCGACCAGTTTTTAATGAAGGGTGAAAAGGGCGCCCTGTTTTTAATCGACGGGATGGTTCGAAGGCAGCCTCAACAAAGGATGCCCAACCAACAAACCCCCAATATTTTCATGGCCGCCGAGACCGGCCTGGAAGACCTGTTGGATAAATGGGGTGTCAAGATCAACGCAGATATCATTATGGACCAGCAGCTTCAGCTCTTTCCTACTCAGAGAGGGATGATCTTTCATCCGGGGATTCCCGCTGTAAGAGTCCCCGGCCTGAAGAACACAATCACCCCCTTCTTGATTTCTTCCTTGGAGATCAACCGGGCTTACCTGGGAGACAAGGGTGAGGGGAAACCATTTCAGATACTACCGATAATGGCCTCTTCCTCAAAAGCGTGGGCACAGCAACCACCCTTCATATTCGACATCGCCAAAAAGCCCAAGCCCCCCTCCGGGGAGAAGACGAAAGCTTATGTGCTGGGCGCCCTTATCGAGGGACTACTTCCGAGCGCTGTTGCTGAAAAAGAAGACAAATCTCTTTTGAGCGAAGCCGCGAGCAAGGTGCGGGTGGCGGTAATCGGTGACGCGGATATTCTCTGGCTCAGCCGGCAGATGCAAGGAAACAGCATCTTTCTTCAAAACATCATGGACCGGTTGGCTCAAGATGAGACACTCATAAAGCTGAGAAACAAGACAGCTCAGGATCGGGCTCTAACCCTCCCGGAGAGCAGAACTAAAGTGTTAGCGGTGAAAGCAGCAAATATGTTGGGGCTCCCAATCTTGGTGGTTTTGATGGGAATCATCCTATCGATGTGGAGACGCGTCCGGAGAAGACGCGCAAATATTTAATGTTTTGCAGAATTGGTTTTTAGAATGAATTGTCATCCAATAACAGAAAGGAAACGGAGGCCCTCATGGACAAAAAGGTCATAGTGGTCCTCGTGGCGGTGGCCGTAATCGGAGCCGCTGCTTATGCAGTTTTGACCAGGATAGAGCCGGAGATCCGCACTGAAACAGAGGCGCACCCATTCCCGGCCCTACAGGTCGAACCCCCTCAAGACCCTAAAGAACGGCGGGAATGGCAATCACCCATCAAGAAAAAAGTAGACCGAATTGAGTTGACGCGCGGTGGCGAACACATCGTCTTGAAGCGTACAAAGCGGGGTGAAGGAGCACATGATGTGGGTGAGTGGAAAATGGTCAAACCGGTGGACTACGAGGCCAACACCGGAAAAATCCGCCAACTTATCAACCGCATCGAGAGGTTGGAGTTCTGGGAAGTCTACACCAAACGAAAAGAAGACTTCAAGGACCTGAAAGTAGACGAAGCTGGTGGAGTTCGAGCAAGAATCATGGCAGGAGAAAAAGTCCTGGCCGATATGATCATTGGAAAAACCATCCAAACAAAGATAGCGGATCGGAGCCAAACATACACTGCTGTAAGGAAACACTCCGCAAACACCGTATGGAAAGTAGTGGGTTCTCTCACCAATGTGTTCGATCAAACAGCGGATAAATGGCGAGACTCAGAGATATTATCCGAAAAGCAAGATAGAATAGCCGCTCTGGTAATTAAAGACGCTGATGGAAGTCTCTTGGCCGCCAAAAGGAACCCTGATGAGACCGACAGGCAGAAGAAGCGGAATAACTGGGAGCTGGTAGCATCTTCTTCAACGCTGGACAAGCTGGACCAAAACGATTTTGCGCGGTTGGCCACATCAATAGCGAGGCTCCGCACAAAAGACTTCGCCGACGACAAAAAGCCCCAAGATGTGGGCCTGGACAAACCTGAGCGAAGAATTTTCGCTGTCTTCAAAAAAGAAAGCCCGAAAAAACCAGAGCAGCCGGGTGAAACCACTGAAGAAAAAAAAACCAAAGAAGATGCAAAGAAAGCAACAGAGAAGCCCAAGTCGGGTGACGCTTCGAAAGAAACCGACGCCCCAGGGGATATAGTTGATGAAAAAACCGGCCCCACGGGTGTGCAGGCGATTGACTTGATGGCTTCCAACCCTGAGTACGTTGTTTATGAGATCAAGCTGGGTAAAGAAGACGAAGAGAATAAAACCCGGTATTTGAAGCTGGCTGAAAAGCCTCAAATATTTGCCATACCTCACACCTCTGCCGGAAA
>JAABSF010000363.1 GCA_011390535.1 Deltaproteobacteria bacterium
AACTGAATGAAGGGTTACTATTTCTGGAGCCTCGTGTTGATAAAATAGTCCTGGTTACTCATTTTTTGCCGTATGCCGGTTTGTTGGAGCCCACAGGCGAACCACGTCATGACTTTGTGTTGGCTCATGCCGGGAGCAGCAAGTTTGGGCGGATAATCGATGGTTATTCAAAAGTGACAAGGGTGATCTCCGGTCATATTCATAAGCCCATTTTTAAAAAACTTCGTGGAGACGAGTTGGTTTTCCAGTCGAGTCCCATTGGTTACCCGAAAGAAATAACTTCAGCACTTTTCCAGCATGTTAGAGAGAGAGTTTGTGTTGTGAATGTTTGAGGAGGAACAAAAATGACCACCCCCAAGGATAAGCTGAAAGTAGTGAAAGCGATGGCTGTCATGGCCTGGTCGGACGGTTATATGGATGAGCGTGAGGCAAAGAATATTAGGGCATTGTCGCGTCGTATGGGGTTGGATGCCCACGGAACATCGGCAGTTGAAGGTTATCTCAGGAGCCGCCCTTCAATATCCGGGTTGACGTTTGAGGGGCTGGAGCAAAAAGAGCGGGATGCGATAATGTTGGCGGCACTTCATTTCGCCTACCTCGATGGCAGTGTGACTCCGGGTGAGCGGCAGGTCCTGGTGAAGTTTGCACAAGCCTTGGGGATCGATGAAGAGGGGTTAAAGCAGATGGAGGAGACTGCTCAAAAGATGTTGCACAAATAGATTCCTGTTTTAAAAAAATTCACTCGCCGAGCTGATTTGTGCCGATTGGCCGGTCCGATTGCTCTCAGTGCTCCTTTTTTTTTACCTCTTGCCAGTGCTCTTCCAGCTCTTCCAGGGTTGCATCTGTTGGTTTTCGTCCTTCATTTTTCAGCCTCATCTCTACAGCCGCAAAACGGCCTGAAAATCTCTCCAAAGCCGCTGCAAGTGCGTGCGAGGGATTTTTGCCGTGTAACCTCGCCAGGTTGGCCGCCGCTAATAGGACATCTCCAACTTCCCAAAATATTTCATCTTCATCCCTCTTTGAAGCCGCTTTTTCCAATTCTTCCAGCTCTTCCATAATCTTGTTTTTTGCGCCGTCGGGAGAGTTCCAGTCAAACCCTACCTCGGCACATCGGTTTCCCATTTCGAATGAGAGCTCTAAAGGACAGAGATCTCCCGGAAGCCCCTCGAATATGGATGAAAAATCATTGGGTGTCAGTTTGGTTGAATTGCTTTTTGGCATTTTACCTCATTTTCCAGATCCAAAGATAACCATTCTCGGATCCCCCCGCTGCGCTGCTTCCGTCAGGGGAAAGAGAGACGGCGTCAATTACAGGAGTCTGCTGTCTAATCCGCCAATCTGTCCGGGTGGAGAGTTTGCCTGGTGAAGGGCGGATGGAAAAGTTGCGAAGAAGATGTCCGTCGGGTACATGAAAAAGCCCGACATTGCCCCCTTTTTCAGTTTCATAAGAGACAATCAAAGCAGGCTCTCCGGGGGCGGCGTGCAGATTCCTGACTAATCTACCCGCGCTGAAAGATCTCTGTTCAGTCCAATTCTCAGGGTGATAGAGTTTTATCATACCGTCGGCTGTACCTACTGCTAAAAGAAATCGGGCACGGGATGTTTGTACGAACTCCATGGTCATGACAGCGCTAACGGTAGACTTGATTAACCTTTTTCGTTTTCCTGTTGAAGTGTCATATACGATAACCTTCCCTTCCACTCCACCGGCGCATAGTATCGGTAAAGTAGGGTGGAATGCCACAGCGTTGAGTGCTCGAGAGTTGTTGAGTTTTCCGTCGGAGAGGGGGGCGGTGGGGTCCCTTAATGTTTTTTCCAAGGAACCCGAAGCTGTATCCCAGAGGTTGATTGATCCGTCTTCGCCCACGGATGCAAGAGTTTCGCCGTCAGGTGAGCAGGCAGCCTCCCAAATTCCTCCTCGATGAAAAGTCGTGGTCCATAGGGGCTTCCAGTATTTTGTGTCCCACATACGGATGGTTCCGGAAACATCTCCGCTCACGAGCCGGGATCCGCTGCGGCAAGAGCGGACCCAGGAGGTGTTGAACAGATGTGCTCTGATTTGTTTGCTCTTTCGCCACTTTTTCGCGTCATATACTTTGATGGTCCCGTCTCCAACGCCGACCGCCAGGCGGGCTTTCCCGTCTATGAAGGACAAGCTGTTTATTCTCTTTTTTTCCGGGCCTCGCATGAGCCTGCCTCCGGAAAAATGCTCTTGTTTGTCATATTTGGAAATCTGTGCGGGGGCGGAGCTTTTTGTTTTTTCAGACTGAGTTCTGTTTTGGTGCGACACTTTGTTTTCGTTCCGCATCGGCCACTTATAGCCCCGCAACTCCCGGAGATTTGCTTCTTTCATTTGCCAAACCAAAAGGCTCCCTGATTGAGCTCCCATTATAAGGCGCTTGGTTTTAGGATCTGTTGCGAGCAGGGTGGGTTTTTCGCCTGTCCTTGCAAGGAGCCGTAGGTGGCCCTCTAGTCCTTTTCGGACTCCTCCGGTGCCTCTGGATATGAGCAGAGAGACTATGTCACCATCGGGTGTTGCTAGGATATAGCTTCTCTTATGTTTTCGGTTTAGGTTGAGCACAGCCGCCGGGCGGACACCTTTGAAGAAGAGGGCTTCTGAATTCAGCTGAATTTTCCAGCCTCTTTTTGTCTCTCGCAATCTTGGGCCGGTCCCTGCGCCGGTTCCTTGACCTTCTTTCATCTGTGTCGTGATCTTTTGTGCCACGCTCGGCTTTTTGGTCTGTGTGCCGGTTTTCATGTTCCAGACTTCAGTTTTTCCGCCTGAGAACAGCACTGAAAGAAGATGTCCGCTCATTTTAACAGTGACAGGGGATTCTTTGTAAGTGGATTTGTTACTCTTGGGCGAACGAACCAAGCTTGGCTCTTGCGCTTCATTTATACTCCCCATCCATATTTGGCCGGATCGGCCCACGAGCACCCACTGCCATTTTTTTCTATCTCTGTCTTTCCATCCAGAGGAGATGACGGACAAAAACAAAGGTTTGGTTTTTCCAAGATATCGGCGATAGAGGAGGCGGCTCTCTTTGATGTCCCAGATGCTCAGCGACCCGTCCTCACCAGCGGTAAACACCCAAGGTTTTCTTGGGTGGTAAACTGCGGCGGCCACTGGCAGGGGATGAGCCGCCAGTTTACTTTCGAGAGAGAGTTTCGGGAAACTCATTCCCTTTTGTCGCGCAATCTTGCCTTCAGGAGGTTTGTCTTCACGTAAATGGGTGCTTGATTTTTGAGCTGGGCGTGCTGTGTCGTAGACTCTGATTATCTGCCCGTCTGAAACTAAAAGTGTCTTTAAGTGGAGGGAACGGCAGAAATAAATATTGCTGTCACTGCGTGTTACCAGAGGTGCCGGACCAGCGGGTGACATCCATAGCCATCCTCCGCCTAGAGAGCTTGCCGCCCAGGACTTTTTTGATTGTAGAAAGACCGATGACACCGAGTGGTGAAAGAGAGGTTTTTTCCAGTTGGTCTTGAGCGTGGGGATTTGCAGTCGGCTTACAGAGCCGTCTTGATGTCCAAGCAGGAAAACGTTCCTTCTTATCTCGGACATACATGTAATTGCTGGGACGGTAGTTCGTCTTACCTGGAGAGGTGAGCCTTCACTGCGCCACCTCCAAAGAGCAACTACGCCGGAAACGTCCACTGAGACCATCAAACTTTTTCTTCTGATGAAGCGTATCGCTTTAATTTCGGCTTTGTGTGCTTCCAGCCTGAACTTGAGCACCCCGGAGCGTCTATGATGGATTTCCACTGAACCCTGTTTTGTCCCGAAAAGAATCAGCTCTTTTGAGGGGTGGAGGGTCATGGTGGAGGCTGTTTTTCCATGGGCAACGGTGGCTGAACCATCTCTTCTTTGGGTGCTTGAAGGTGTGTTGAGTTTGTATTCAGTGGTTTTTCT